>CAZQNY010000002.1:82319-120427 GCA_964594665.1 uncultured Bacteroidales bacterium | reverse complement strand
GTGAAGCAGCACGTATGTTACTGCACAGGTTACGAAAGAACCGTGACGATCAGCCCGCAGAAACCCGAATTATAAAAACAAACCTTGTTGTCCGTGAATCAACAGTGAAAAACGCATAGTTTTTTCCTTTTTATTTGGCTTTTTCTGCAACCGTTTGAATTAACGGTTTTGTCTTCGTTTTACTCTTATTTTAATGTGATTCGCAGCTTTTGTTCAGGTGCCGGTTTTTCTGTTTTAAAAAAATGTTTGATCTTTATAGTGCTTTTTTTGTTTAACAGATTAACCTTTATTTGAATTTAACCCAATAATTAATGCTATGAGCCAACGTCTATTTTTATTCTTATTTTCAGCCCTGGTGCCATTGTTTTTAAATGCACAGGTAACAAGTGATCCTGAATTTCCTGTGGATACAGAATCTGTGACCATTTATTTTAATGCAGAGGGAACACCACTGGAAGGGTATACCGGAGATTTATATACTCATACCGGAGTTATCCTTGAAGGGGAAACAGAATGGTCGCATGTAATCGGCACCTGGGGAGTGAATTCTTCCCAGCCTCTGTTAACGCGCATTGAACCCAACCACTATTCGCTGGCAATAGGGCCCGATATCCGCACCTATTATGATATTCAGGATGGTGAGGCGGTTTCAAAACTGGCTTTTGTTTTTCGTGCTTCTGCAGGAAGTCCGCAATCGGCCGACCTGTTCATTGATGTTTTTTCCAATGAACTTTCGGTATTAATCACCTCCCCCGACAAAGAGGAGTTTATTGAATTGATATCCGAAGATCTTACGGTTAATGCTGCCAGCCCGGGAGCCGAATTAATGCAGTTTTACATTAATGATACCTGGGTCTATGAAGATTCTTCCACTGCTATTAGTTATACTTTTGATCTCGACGCACTGGCAAATCCATGGGATGAGTTCTGGATTATTGCAAAAGCATTAAATGGTGATAATACAGCCCTCGACTCACTGCATGTTACTGTTATTCCCGAACCAACCGTTGAAGAAAAACCCGCAGAATATATGGATGGTGTTAACGTGTTGTCGGATAACAGCGTTGCTTTGGTTCTTTATGCTCCAGTGAAAGAATTTGTTTTTGCTGTTGGTGATTTTACTGACTGGAAAGCCACACAGAGTGGTTATATGAAAGTATCTCCTGATGGAGATTATTTCTGGCTGACTCTTGATGGTCTGGATGGTCAGACATGGTACCGTTATCAATACGACGTTAATAGCGAGGTCCGTGTTGCGGATCCCTACACCGAGCTGGTTCTGGATCCATGGAATGATCCTTATATTACTCCGGAAACATTCCCTGATCTACCATCTTATCCGGAAGATGATGCTGAGCATATTGTGAGTGCCTTTAAAATACAACAGGATCAATATGAATGGCTTGTAGAAGATTTTGAAGCACCGGCACCCAAAGACCTGATCGTATATGAGCTTTTAATACGTGACTTTACTGAAGAACAGAATATTCAGGGTGTTATTGATAACTTTGATTATTTACTCGACCTCGGTGTGAATGCCATTGAGCTGATGCCTGTTAATGAATTTGAAGGAAATCTCAGCTGGGGTTATAACCCTTCATTCTATTTTGCTTTGGATAAATATTATGGAACAAAAAATAAACTTAAGGAGCTGATTGATCTATGTCATCAGAATGATATAGCCGTAATCCTTGATATGGTGCTGAACCATCAGTTTGGGCAGTCTTCTCTGGTACGTATGTACTGGGATAGTGAGCAGGGCGTTCCCTCTACAGATAATCCCTGGTTTAATCAGTACCCTACTCACCCGTACAATGTGGGCTATGATATGAACCATGAAAGTGTACAAACAAAAGATTTTTCAAAGCGTGTAATGCAATTCTGGCTGGAAGAATATAAAGTTGATGGCTATCGTTTTGATTTGTCGAAAGGATTTACACAAACCTATTCAGGAGATAATGTTGGCTTATGGGGGCAGTACGATGCTTCACGAATAGCTATCTGGAATGAGTATGAAGATTTTATCCATAGTGTTGATGAGGATGCCTATGTGATTCTTGAACATTTTGCTGATAATTCAGAAGAAAAAGTTCTTTCAAACAATGAAATGCTTCTTTGGGGTAATATCAACCATAACTATGCTGAGGCTACCATGGGATACATTAACGGCTCATCTGATTTTAACTGGATCGATTATCAGAACCGTGGCTGGAGTAATCCTTATGTTGTTGGGTATATGGAAAGCCACGACGAAGAGCGTCTGATGTATAAAAATGTTACATATGGCAGTACAAGTGGTGATTATAACCTAAAGGATACCACACTGGCACTGCAGCGCATGGAACTTGCTGCAACCTTTTTTATTCCTCTTGCCGGGCCTAAAATGATCTGGATGTTTGGTGAAACGGGCTACGATTACTCTATTGATTTTAATGGCAGAACCGGTGAAAAACCTGTTCGGTGGGACTATTATGATGATTATCGAAGAAAGTTCTTGTATGACGTATATAGCTCTCTGGTAAATCTTAAAATGGAGTATAAGGATGTTTTTAATCAGCCGGATTATGATCTTGATGTTGATGGAACGTTACGAACAGTAAAGGTGAATCATCAGGATATGAATGTTTTTATCGCCGGGAATTTTGGAATGGCAGACGAAAGTGCTTCTCTTGATTTTCAACATAGCGGATGGTGGTATGAGTTCTTTACAGGTGACTCGGTTAATGTGGAATCGGTACCCTATTCCATGGAGATTGAAAAAGGCCATTATGCCCTTTACACCGATGTTAAAATTACCTCGCCAATGTTGTTTAGTAATATTGACGAGATAAACAATTCAGGAATTGCTGTAAATATTTATCCGAACCCAGTATCAGATAAAATTTACTTTGATCTTTATCTTGATAATGACAGCAATATCGCGGTAACTATTTCTGATATTCAGGGGCGTGCAATAAATCTTGTTAATGAGCAGCATCTGCCGGCAGGTGCTCACAGCCTGTCATGGGATGTTAACGACCTGAGCCTTGAAACAGGGATATATGTTTTATCTGTAAATTATGATGGATCTGTGTTAACACGAAAATTTATTGTGAAATAATTTTTAAATAGGAAATACTTATTTAAGAGGATGCAGGAGTATATTCTGCATCCTTTTTTAATGCTTTTCAGGATGGAAATCTTTTGTGAGAATACGGTATTCTGCAGAATAGTTGTTATCGCTGTCACGCAATGTAAAGGATGTTGTCCGTGGCGTTATCTCCTGTTTTGAAAACTGTAGAATAACCCTGTTAATATCGCGGGAGGGTTTTGGATGAATATTTATAATTTTTTGAGGATAAAGCGAAACCGCATTAAATGCCCTGCAATAGCCTGATTTCTGGTCGTATGGGAGGATACATGAAAAACAACCCTTTTCTGTGAGCAGTCGCTTTACATGCCATGCCAGTTCGTCGGGTGATAAGGTATCATTATGGCGTGCCAGATTTCTGTTTTCGGAAGCACTTTTTAACGAATTGGAGAAATACGGTGGATTTGAGATGATCTGATCGTAGGTGCATTCCGGGTTGAATTTCTGTAACGAGGAGTGAATAGCTCTTAAACGATTACTCCAGGGTGAAGATTCAAAGTTCTCTCTTGCCTGAAAGACACTTGGCTCATGGATATCAATGGCCGATATATATGCGCTGGAACGTTGGGCCAGCATCAGGGCAATAATCCCGGATCCTGTGCCTATTTCAAGAATTTTATCTGCTTGATCTATGTAGGCAAAGGCGCCCAAAAGAATAGCATCAGTGCCGATTTTCATGCTGCTCTTCGAGTGGTTGAGGCTAAATTGTTGAAATACGAATTCTGACATGGTTAGTCATTGATTTCCAGAAGCCCCTCAGGAAGGTTCATTGTCATGATTTCCTTCTCTTCATCGATGTTCATAATAAAATCTTCATGCAGCGGAATATATATATCCTTTTCATTGCGTTGGACTAAAAGCAGATCCTGACCAGGTCGTTCAATAACATCTTTTATATGCCCGACAAATACATTATCATTATTTAGGATACTCCAGCCAATAATTTTGTTGTAAGAGAAAACAGGATCATCAATATTGGTTATATCAGAAATGCTGATGTAAATATCTTTTCCAACAATGCCGGAAGCTTTTTCTACGCTATTAATAAATTCAAATTTTATACGCACCGAGCTGCTGGTTCCGCTAATGTATTCAACGGGGAAGGGGACAAGCTCTCCGGGGCCCATATCAATATGTATAAAGGATATGTTATTCGAAAATTCAGGGATGTTTTTCGCAAGGTGTGCAAGCAGGTATCCCTCGTTGCCGTTTGTTTTCCCCAGTTTCCCGATTAAGATACTATCTTTTTTGTGCATAATTATTTTTTTACAAATTTAGAATAAAAACAAAAGGCCACCCCAAAGGGTAGCCTTTCATATATAATAATGTATTATTCTTATTCAGCAGCTGTTTCTTCAGTTGCAGCTTCTTCTGCATCGTCAGCATCTTCTTCTTTGCCTTCGAGAGCAGCCTTAGCTTCTTTGGCAGCAGCTACAGCAGCAGCTTCGAGAGCAGCCATTTCTTCCTGCTTACGCTTTGAAATTTCAGCAGCACGCTTCTCATTAATCTCTTTTTCAGCGTCAAGAGCTTTTTTAGCAACTTCTTTCGCTTCGAGGGTAGCGTCTTTTGCAGCCTGTTCAATTTTAGCTGTTTTTTCCGACATCCATTTGTTGAATTTTGCTTCCGCTTCCAATTCAGTGAATGCGCCTTTTCTTACACCTTTTAAAAGATGATGTTTGTACATAACACCTTTAAAAGAAAGGATAGATCTTACGGTGTCAGTAGGTTGTGCTCCGTTTTGGAGCCATTGCAGTGCACTGTCGAAATTCAGGACAATGTCTGCAGGTTTTGTCAGTGGATTATAAGTGCCAATCTTCTCAATAAACTTCCCATCACGAGGTGCACGACCATCCGCTACGACAATGTGATAAAAGGGTTGACCTTTTTTACCATGTCTTTGTAACCTGATTTTTGCTGGCATAATTTAAATTTTAAATAATTTATACTCCCTGAAATGATTTAAACGCTTGTAAAACAGCATTTTTACTTCAGGATGTTTTTCGGCCTGCAAAATTGCAATCATTTTCCTGAAATTGCAACTTTTATTTTATTTATTTTGCCTTTAATAAAAAATTTAAAAAATCGTCTAAAATGTTGAGTGTTAAGTGCTCAGTCCTGTTTTAGTTTTTTATTAACAATTTCTTTTCATTAAAAATCTTTGCGGTATCTTTACATAAATATATCAACCCTAAGGAAATATGTCGGAATACACTCATTTACATGTACATACACAATATTCTATCCTCGACGGAGCCTCGGATATCGATAAATTAATTGCCAGGGCAAAGAACCTTGACATGAAAGCGCTTGCGATTACCGATCATGGAAATATGTATGGCGTATTGAAGTTTTTGAATTCAGCAAAAAAAGCCGGAATAAAACCAATTCTTGGATGTGAAACCTATGTCGCTGATACCGACAGGTTTGATAAATCAGGGCAGGGTGACCGCTCCAGAGGATTTCACCTGGTGCTGCTGGCGAAAAATAAAACCGGATATCATAATCTTTGTAAACTCGTAACTGCAGGTTTTAAAGAAGGCTTCTATTATAACTCCCGCATAGACAAAGAAATCCTTGCAAAGTATAAGGAAGGGCTAATTGTTTCGTCAGCCTGCCTTGCCGGAGAGGTGGCATTTTACAGCCGACGCGGTAATATCGAAAAGGCCGAAAGTGCGCTGCTTTGGTATAAAGAGCAATTTGGCGATGATTTTTATATCGAACTGATGGATCATGGTATTCCGGAGCAAAAACAAGCCAATAAGGTAATGGTGGAACTTGCATCCAAACACCAGGTGAAAATTATTGCTACCAACGATGTCCATTTTATTCATGCTGAAGATGCTGAAGCACACGATATCCTTGTTTGTCTGAGTACAGGAAAAGATTATGACGACCCCGACCGCCTCAAATATACCGGCAATGAGTACCTTAAGTCGGCCGAAGAGATGGCTTCCGTTTTTCCTGATCACCCTGAAGCGCTGACAAATACGCAGGAGATTGTCGATAAAGTGGAGGTTTATGAGCTTGAACGTGATGTTTTACTTCCCAAGTATCCTATCCCTGAAGAATATGCTGACGAAAATGAGTACCTGAGGGCCATGACATATCAGGGTGCTGAAAAGGTTTATGAGGAGATTACTCCTGAAGTAAAGGAGCGTCTGGACCATGAATTGAAGATTATTAAGGATATGGGCTTTCCGGGGTATTTTCTTATTACCCAGGATTTTATTAATGCCGCCCGCGATATGGGGGTGCTTGTGGGGCCTGGGAGAGGCTCAGCAGCTGGTTCTGCTGTCGCTTTTTGTATCGGTATTACCTCCATTGACCCCATAAAATACAATCTTCTTTTTGAACGTTTCCTGAATCCTGAGCGTGTGTCAATGCCTGATATTGATACCGACTTCGATGATGAAGGCCGTGAAAAGGTTTTTGATTATGTGATCGAAAAATATGGCGAAGAAAAGGTTGCACAGATCGTTACCTTTGGAACCATGGCAGCAAAACTTGCCATTCGTGATGTGGGGCGTGTGCTTAAGGTCCCCCTCCCCGAAACCGACCGCATTGCAAAGCTTGTGCCTGAAGGTCCAAAGGTTTCGCTGGAAATGGCTTTTAAAACCGTTCCGGAATTAAGGGAGCTAAAAGAAACCGGTGAAGGACGGGTGCCTCATATGCTTAAAGTAGCGGAAACTCTTGAGGGCTCCATCCGCCAGACTGGTGTCCATGCTTGTGGCGTAATAATCGGCCCTGAAGACCTTAGCGAACATATCCCACTGGCATCTGCAAAAGATTCCCGGCTGTTGGTTACCCAATATGATGGTAAGCTTATCGAATCTGCCGGGATGCTTAAAATGGACTTCCTGGGATTAAAAACCCTCTCCATCATTAAAGATGCCTTGAGAAATATTGAAATAAGTAAAGGCGAACGTATTGATATTGAAAAAGTTTCGCTGGAAGATGAAAAAACCTATGAATTATATCAGCAAGGTGATACCATAGGTACATTCCAGTTTGAGTCGGTTGGAATGCAGCGATACCTTAAGCAATTAAAACCCTCCAATATTGAGGATCTTATTGCTATGAATGCTCTCTACCGCCCGGGGCCAATGGAATTTATTCCATTGTTTATCGATCGTAAGCATGGTATCCAGGAGGTTGAATATCCTCATCCTGACCTGGAGGAGATCCTTAAGCCTACCTATGGTATTATGGTCTATCAGGAGCAAATTATGCAAACAGCCCAGATTCTTGCCGGTTTCTCATTAGGTAAAGCCGACTTGCTGCGGCGTGCCATGGGTAAGAAAAAGATGGATGTTATGCAGGCTATGCGTAAGGAATTTGTCGGGGGTGCCCAAAATCGTAATATCGATGAAAAGAAAGCCAATGAGGTTTTCGATATCATGATGGAATTTGCCAAATACGGTTTTAACAGATCCCACTCCGCAGCCTATTCTGTTGTGGCTTATCGAACGGCGTACCTCAAAGCTCATCATCCGGCAGAGTATATGGCATCAGTACTGACCCATAACCTTACGGATATAAAGAAAATTACCTTCTTTATAGAAGAATGCAAACATTCAGGCATTCCTGTCCTGGGCCCTGATGTGAATGAAAGTTATCTCGATTTTACCGTTAACCAGCATAGTGAGATCCGTTTTGGTATGGCCGCTATCAAAGGTGTCGGCGAAGCTGCCGTTCAGGCAATCATTGCTGAAAGGGATAAAAATGGCCCGTTTAAAGATATTTTTGATATGGTCAGACGTGTTGACCTGCGTACCGTGAACAGGAAAACATTCGAATCTCTTGCCTATGCAGGTGCTTTTGATTCCTTCCCCGACTCACACCGGGCTCAGTTTTTTCACCGCGATAAGGAAGGGGAAACAACATTCATCGAAAAAGTTGTTAAATATGGATCAGAATATCAGATTCAGAAAAATTCTGCCCAGGTTTCACTCTTTGGCGAGGAGTCCGAAGCTCAGATAGCCGATCTTGAAATGCCCGAAGCTACGTCGTGGTCGCTGATAGAAAAACTAAAAAATGAAAAGGAGGTTACCGGCTTTTATATCTCCGGACACCCTCTCGATACTTTTGATTTTGAAATTAAAAACTTTACAAATGTTAACCTTAGCCAGATAAATGAAAACCTGGAACCATTGGAGAAATATCCTGTTCTTCATTTTGCCGGTATGATAACGGAAGTAACTGAACGTTTTACTAAAAAAGGCGCCCCTTTTGGCATCTTTGTCCTTGAAGATAAAGATGAATCACATAGGTTTGTGCTTTTTTCAAAAGAGTACCTGAAGTTTAAACCCTACCTTATTCCCGGACAATCGGTGATGATTGATGGTAAAGTAGGTATGAATTTTCGTGATGAGAAAGAGGTGAAAATTCAGGAAATCTCGCTGCTCGCAGATATAATGGAAAAACAAACAAAGGTTATTAGTGTTAGTATCCCTTTGGCTGGCGTTGATGAAAAGCTGGTTAAGGGTTTTAATTCCATTATCGCCGGGAATAAGGGCAGAACACGACTGGATGTGAAGATTATTGATGAAAATAATGATTGTATTAATATGACGGCGGGAACAAAACGTATCGACCCGTCTGTACTGCTGGATTTTTTAAGAAATGAAAAGTTAAAGTATAAAATAAATTAATCACCTGATGGCCACACGTAACGAACATTATTTTTGTTTACATTTGTGGCATAAAAAATTAAAGACTATCGATTATGGCTCTCGAAATTACAGATGCAACGTTTGAAGAAGTAGTAATGAAATCGGATAAACCGGTTGTTATTGATTTTTGGGCAACATGGTGTGGCCCTTGCCGTATGATCGCTCCCTCAATTGAAGAAATGGCTGAGGAGTTTGAAGGTAAGGCTGTCATTGGTAAAGTTGATGTTGACAATAACCCTGGCATTACCGGCCAGTTTGGTGTGCGCAACATCCCTACCGTACTGTTTGTGAAAAACGGTGAAGTTGTTGACAAGCAGGTTGGTGCTGTTCCCAAGAGTGCTCTTATTGCCAAGCTGGAAAAATTATTCTAATGATATCTCTTCCCGGAAGCACCGGAATCTTGCGGTTTCGGTGCTTCTGTGTATAAAAGAAACAGTGCTGTGCCCATAGAACAAAGCCGATTTCAAAAATATAGCCCCCTGGAGTTTATTGCCCGTCAGGTTGTGGAAGGTTTTATTACAGGTTTGCATAAAAGCCCTTTCCATGGGTTCTCCGTGGAGTTTGCCGAACACAGATTATATAATACAGGTGAATCAACCAAGCATATCGACTGGAAACTGTATGCCCGTACTGATAAGCTTTTTGTAAAACGCTTTGAAGAAGAAACAAACCTTCGATGCCGATTTGTGCTTGATAACAGCTCTTCCATGTACTTCCCTGTGAAGGAAAATGTTTCTCTGGAAAATCCCAATAAGGTTACTTTTAGCGTGTATGCTATTGCCTGTTTGATGTATATGCTTAAAAAACAGCGTGATGCCGTTGGCCTTTCAGTGTTTTCCGATACCCTCGATTTAACAACTCAGGCACGTTCATCCGATGCACATCATAAATATCTTTATCATGAACTGGAGGCTTTTCTTACTCCTCATAATGCTGAAGAACGAAACAAAACCCATGCAGCTGAATCTTTGCACCTGATTGCAGAAAATACCCATAAACGTTCCCTTGTTGTTCTGTTTAGCGATATGTTCGACAGTGAGGGGAATAATGAAGAATTATTCTCGGCTTTGCAGCACCTTAAACATAACAAACATGAAGTGATTCTTTTTCATGTTGTGGATAAAAAGAAAGAAGTCGATTTTGATTTCGAAAACCGTCCCCATCGATTTGTTGATATGGAAACCGGTGAAGAGCTGAAGATAAACCCGCGCCTTGTGAAGGAAGAATATGCTGCCGGAGTGAGTAAATTTAATAAAGATCTGGCGTTGCGATGTGCTTCCTACCATATCGATTTTGTCGAAGCTGACATTAATAATGGTTTTGATCAGATCTTACTACCCTATTTAATAAAACGGCAAAAGATGAACTAATCCTGTTTTTCATATTTTTCCTTACTTTTGCTTTCCTGAAAAAATACGAAAATTATTGACCTTATGACTATAGCACCCAAGTATTCCCCGAAAGCTATCGAAGATAAATGGTATAGCTACTGGATGGATAAAGGATTTTTCCATTCTACTCCTGATGATCGTGAACCCTATACAATTGTTATTCCGCCTCCTAATGTTACAGGAGTATTGCATATGGGGCATATGTTGAATAATACTATTCAGGATGTATTGGTGCGTCGTAAGAGAATGCAGGGTTTTAATACCCTCTGGGTCCCGGGAACGGATCATGCTTCTATTGCCACTGAAGCCAAAGTTGTTAATAAATTAAAACAGGAAGGTATTGAAAAATCTTCCCTGACCCGTGAGGAATTCCTGGATCATGCCTGGGAATGGAAAGAGAAACATGGTGGTATTATTCTTGAACAGCTTAAAAAATTAGGCGCATCCTGCGACTGGTCAAGAACGCGTTTTACCATGGATGAGGCTCTGTATGAGTCTGTAATTAAGGTGTTTATTGATTTATACGACAAAGGCCTGATTTACCGTGGAGTACGCATGGTAAACTGGGATCCCCAGGCGCTTACTGCTTTGTCTGATGAAGAAGTTATCTATAAAGAAGTTCAATCAAAACTTTATTACCTCAGATATCAAATTGAAGGTACGAATGACCAATATGTAACCATCGCCACAACACGACCGGAAACCATTCTTGGCGATACTGCCGTTTGTGTGCACCCCGAAGATGAACGTTTTAAACACCTTGAAGGGAAACGTGTAATTGTGCCTCTGGTGAACCGTTCTGTGCCAATAATCCGTGATCCGTATGTGGATATGGAATTTGGTACCGGATGCCTGAAGATTACTCCTGCCCATGATATAAATGACTACGAAATAGGTATCCGTCACAAACTCAAATCCATTGATATCTTTAATGATAACGGAACCCTCAATGAAAAGGCTGAGCTTTATATCGGAATGGATCGTTTCGACTGCCGTAAAGCAATTGTTAACGACCTTGAGTCGGCAGGAAACCTGGTGAAAATTGAGGATTATACCAATAAAATCGGTTGCTCAGAGCGCACAGATGCAGTTATCGAACCGAAATTATCGTTGCAGTGGTTTCTGAAAATGGAAGAACTTGCCAAACCGGCACTCGATCTGGTGATGAATGATACGATTCAATTTCATCCTGCAAAATTTAAGAATTCCTATCGCCACTGGATGGAGAATGTTCGTGACTGGTGTATCAGTCGTCAGTTGTGGTGGGGACAACGTATACCGGTTTATTATACTCCTGATGGCGAAATGGTCGCTGCCGAGAATATCGGGGAAGCCGTTGCCAAAGCAAAAGAAGCCTATAACTTACCAGAATTAACAGCTGATGATCTTACTCAGGATGAGGATGTTCTGGATACATGGTTTAGCTCCTGGTTATGGCCGATCTCTGTATTTGATGGTATTCGCTATCCTGATAATGAAGAGGTGAATTATTATTATCCTACCAATGACCTGGTTACAGCTCCTGAAATTCTGTTTTTCTGGGTTGCCCGTATGATAATGGCTGGTGAAACCTATCGTAAGGATGTTCCTTTCCATAACGTGTATCTTACCGGTATTGTAAGGGATAAACTGGGCAGGAAAATGTCTAAATCGTTAGGGAACAGCCCTGATCCCATTCTGCTGATGGAGAAATATGGTGCCGATGGTGTACGTATGGGAATGCTTCTTACCAGCCCGGCAGGTAATGATTTGCCATTCGATGAGAGCCTCTGTGAACAGGGCCGTAATTTTTCCAACAAGGTGTGGAATGCTTTACGACTGGTAAAAGGCTGGGATGTTGATAACACCCTGGAACAACCTGACACTGCGCGCGTTGCCATTGAATGGTTTGAAGCGAAATTCAACAGTACACTGAAGTTTATTGATGAACAGTATGATAAGTACAGGCTCTCGGATGCTTTAATGGCTATTTACAAGCTCGTTTGGGATGACTTCTGCTCCTGGTATCTGGAGATGATAAAACCTGCCTACCAGCACCCCATTGATAATGCTACACTGGAGGCAACAATTACTGTATTTGATAAACTTATGCGTGTAATGCATCCATTTATGCCTTTCCTTTCAGAAGAAATATGGCACCTGCTTAAGGATCGTGCCGAAGGAGAATCCATTATGGTATGTGATATGCCCGTTGCAGGGGATTATTCTGAAGAATTACTCCAACAATTTGATCATGCTGCTGAAGCCATTCAGGCTATTCGCAGTGTTCGTAAAGAGAAAAATATTCCCTTTAAGGAGCAAATTGATCTTTTTATTAAGAAGAATAATGAAGCTGCAGACCTTACTTTCGATCCAATTATCTCCAAGTTGTGTAATTTAAATAAGCTTGAGTATGTTATTGAAAAAGTTGAAGATGCGTTAAGCATTATTCTGCATGCAACGGAATTCTATATCCCTTTAACCGAAAGTGTGGATGTGGATGCTGAAATAGCCAAACTTGAAGAAGAACTGAAGTATACAAGGGGATTCCTTACAAGTGTGGAGAAAAAACTTTCCAATGATCGTTTTGTGAATAATGCCCCGGAGAAAGTAGTAGCTATGGAGCGCAGAAAACAGGAGGATGCACAGAATAAGATTGCTGTTATTGAGCAGCAGCTGGCATCTTTGAAAAAATAAGATCCCGTCATTATATGGTTTCAGGCAGCATCATTCATTTGGTGCTGCTTTTTTTATTTATGGTCTCGATATAAGAAATATTGGTTATGATTTTTAAAATAACGTATCTTTGTGTAAACCTAAATAAATAAAGATGACCCTTTCATTATCTGTTATTGCGATGTTAGTGCTGGTAGGCCTGATATTGTTATTGCTTGAGATTCTTGTTATCCCGGGAACAGGAGTTGCCGGGATTGTAGGATTTGGCCTTATTGGTGTAGCCATCTGGCAGGCTTTTGCTCATCATGGCCCTGTGGCAGGAGTTGTTACCGTAGCCATTACTGTAGTGCTGTCGGTGGCCATGATCTATTGGGCTTTAAAATCAAAGACGTGGAAAAAAATCAGCCTAAACGATCGCATCGACAGTAAAGTTAATGTTGTTGATCAGGAAAAAATAAAAGCCGGCGATAAAGGCATTACTGTAGGTAGGTTGGCACCCATGGGAAAAGCAGAGTTTAATGGAAATTATTACGAAGTGAAAACCTATGGTGATTTTTTAGATCCTGACACACCCATTGAAGTGATTAAAATAGAGTTCAATACAATATATGTAAAACCCATAAAAGCGTAGTTCTATGTTTCTAAATCTGACTATCATGCTTCAACAGGTCACTAATGCCCCGAGTGTGGGGTGGGTTGTGGGTATTGCCATTGCTGCAATATTCCTTCTCTGGCTGTTGTTTTATTTTATTCCTGTAGGATTGTGGTTTACGGCTCTGCTAAGCGGTGTCCGGATTTCACTCCTGCAATTAATCTTTATGCGTTGGCGTAAGGTGCCGCCAAAAGTAATCGTCCAGAGCCTAATCTCCAGTACCAAGGCAGGATTAAGCCTCAATAGAAATGATCTGGAAGCTCACTACCTTGCCGGTGGTAATGTTCAGGGTGTTGTTAATGCCTTAATATCTGCAGATAAAGCCAATATGGCCCTGGATTTCAAAACAGCTACTGCTATTGACCTTGCCGGTCGTGATGTATTTGAAGCTGTTCAGATGTCGGTAAACCCAAAGGTTATCGATACTCCTCCTGTAACGGCAGTTGCCAAAGATGGTATTCAGCTTATTGCCCGTGCCCGTGTTACGGTTCGTGCCAATATCCGCCAGCTTGTTGGTGGTGCAGGCGAAGAAACTGTTCTTGCACGTGTTGGTGAAGGTGTTGTCTCTTCCATTGGTTCTGCAAATTCGCATAAAGAGGTTCTTGAAAACCCGGATTCCATTTCTCGTGTAGTACTTGAAAAAGGCCTTGACTCCGGAACTGCCTTCGAAATCCTCTCTATTGATATTGCCGATATAGATATTGGTAAAAATATAGGCGCTGTTCTGCAGATGGATCAGGCTAATGCCGATAAAAATATCGCCCAGGCAAAAGCTGAGGAACGCCGTGCAATGGCTGTTGCTCAGGAACAGGAGATGAAAGCCAAAGCTCAGGAAGCCCGTGCCAAAGTTATTGAAGCTGAAGCTCAGATCCCCATCGCTATATCTGATGCCTTCCGTACCGGAAACCTTGGTATTATGGATTATTATAAGTTCCAGAATATACAGGCTGATACAAAAATGCGTGACAGCATTGCTGAACCTCCCGGACAGTCGCATGCCAAAAATCGAATCGATAAAGGCGATAATAAAAAGAAATAACCTATCGGTCAGATATAAAAAAAGCTCCCATGAAAATAGGAGCTTTTTTTTGTTAAAAAATAAAACCCCGGGGAGATGACTCTTCCGGAGTTGTTATCTTATAGGATATGTTTTGTTTATTTGCTGAGTTTCATTGTAACACCAACACTAAGGAATGTTACTCCAAAGCCAAGCTCAGCCATTGCAGCAAAGTTATCTGATAAGAAATAACGTCCGCCAATGATCAGGTCAGCAACAGGTAACAAACGGTTCCCTGCATGTGTATAATAGGTGTCAGTAGTTGTTTCCAGCCGGTAGTTCATTCCCATAAATAAGCCGGCATAGGCGTCCAGGTCATTAAAGAAAGGCTCATCAAGATAATCGCCAAGGTTAAAATGATACATCCCACGGGCTCCAATAGTCAGATAATGATACATGCTGTCAAAAAATGTTCCGGTATACCTTCTGGCAGAATAGGAAGCAGTACCACTGACACCAATATGACCAATACCGATTTCATCCGTTAAAATAACTTCATACTGCGCACCAACGGGAGGTACCAGAAGTCCGTAGTTGTAACTGTCATAAGCAGTACCACCAATACCTAAAAAGGCCGTTGCATAATGATCGCCTTTTGAAACCACCTGAGCGAAACTTCCCAGTGTCAGCATCAGGGCAAAGATGAGGGCTAGTTGTTTTTTCATACGTTTGATTTTAGTTTGTTTGGTGCAAATGTAAGGTTTTTATAAAAAATAGTCGCAATGAACTCATAAATGAGCAATCCGTTGTATTTTTGCATCAAAATATATTATATGAAATATTTTCCACTCCTCCTGATACTTGTTTCTGCAATGTTTATCTCTTGTGAGCAGCCTGACGACCCGGCGGGTAGCGATTATCCCTTTCTGACCGTTGATTATCGTTTTAGCGATTCTGAAGTAGCTGTGTTTAGTCGTAAACTATCGGTGGCTCCTGATAATTCGGCTGTTTATTACACGGGAGAACCAAAGACAGGATTTGAACATCATATCTATAAACGACCGCTGGCCTATGAGCAAGAATTAATCACCATGACAAGTGTTGATAACATCAGCAGGGGGGCTTATGCCATGGATGTAGATCTTGCCGGTTCTGTTTATTATCAGCAGGTCAATGAAGCAGGACAGGATTCAGTGCTTCATGTGATTTTAAGAGCTCAGCCTGATATGTCTTTGGGTGATCCTGCTCCTCAGCAAGCTTTTGAATTTAATGGTGAAGAGGTTGGCTTCGCTGCTTTTAAAGGCGATGAGGCTGATTTCTTCTCTGTCTCATCCGATGGTGCTGTTTTTATTATCGGTTGGGATTTAACAGGATTTCATTATTTAAACTTTAGGGATCAGCAGCCAATAATTTTTTCTCTGCCCGATGTTGTTGATGCTGTTTTGGCTCCTGATGGTCAAAAATATGTATATTCTGATGGCTCGGATAATATCTATCTTACTTCAACACTCCTCGACTCACCCTATCTGATTGGAAACGGAAGGTATCTGAGTATAAGCATCAATGGTAAAGTGGCATGGGTGAGTCAGGAATTATTACATGTATATGACATTGAATCGCAAAAGGTAACAAAGTACTCTCCGCCCAAGAACGTTGCAAGTGCCTCAGAGTTAATGAATGCAACCCTTAGTAAAGATGGTAGGTATATCGCATTCCGTTTTTATGATCCTGCTGATTCCGATATCGTTTTTTGTTCTATCCCCCAATAGATTTATTTCATTCCTTTTTTGAAATTAAAAGTTGTTGATGGCTGAACCTGTTGGTTGTTTTTTAACCTTAGCATAAGTTTTTTCAGCGTATTTGATGAAGGTTTTTGCCAGTTTAGATCAATAAGAAACTTTGTGAATCCCTGCTTTTCCAACTTTTCTTTATACTGAAACAAAGCGACAGGGTTTTCAGGAATAACGATTGTCATTCCATTCACAATATTTTTTCTGAATTTTGCACCTGTAGGATCCGAGAATACATCGTCCTCGTTTGTTTTGATGCCGACCGGCATTCGGGAATAAAATAATTCCGGAAAGTAGTACATCGGAATCATTGCATTTCTGTGCCTTCCTGCCAACAGGTTTTCCATATCATTCTCGTGTGGGGAAGTCCAGAACACGGCCCCTTCCTGATCAATTTGTTGTGCCGCGGCATCATTATATACATATACATTCTCACTGGTTGCAAACTGAGTCCCTTTGGGAAGATATTCTTTTTGATAAAGATGACTTATATAATAATTCCGATAGCCTTGCTTTGTCATTTGACCACAAAAATCTTTAATGCTTTCAGCATTCGTCTCAGAGATATATTTAGGTAGTCCTATCCAAATTTTATGCGTGTTTTCCTGTAAAAAACGCGCTTTGGGGTCGAATTGTTCCCACTCATTTTTATTAAAATCCAGTATAAGACCATCAATATACTCCAGGCGAATTTTCCGCAACCATCCGATGTCATTTATCCGTAAAAAAACAGCGGTTTTTGTCTTCTTTTGCGGTTTACAGTTTCTTACTTGCTGCAAAATCTGATTCTCCTTTCCTCTGGTCAATGGTTGCGGTAATTTAACATATCCGCCGGGGAGCTTTGAAGGGTATTTTTCTGCTTTTGAAGAAGCCAGAAAAACCTGACTGCCTATAGGTATATGCTTGTTAACTTCCAGTTTGAGTATACCATTGTTAAAGTAATCTGTATCCTTCACTTTAACCGATAGCTGCTCATCAAGATTCTTCAGTCGGATGAACAGCCTGGATCCTGCATTGGGTACTTCAGTAGCTCTGATTGTAACTGTGTTTTCAAACGACTCACTAACGGTTCCGATTTTTTTTCCTGTATTTGGAAGGTCAGTAATGGCATTTTTTACATTGCCATCAAGAAAATAGCCTGTTTTATCCCTTCCAAGGTCATCTTTAAGGATTTCCAGGCTTTCTGCAAGATTATCAGGATTGTCGATGGCATTACGATAAGCTTTCGCAACTCTGTTTACATAGGAGGCAGATTTCATTCGTCCCTCAATTTTCAGCGATGCGATCCCAAAAGATGCGATTTGTTGAATGTGCTCAGCCTGTTGATTATCCTTTAAACTAAAATAGTATGCCTGCGAGCTATTATCTTTGTATAATCTTCTACAGGGCTGTGTGCATAATCCTCTGTTGGCACCGGCACCGCCCATATAGCTCGAAAAAAGACACATCCCTGAAAAGCTGTAGCATAATGCCCCATGCACAAAAATTTCCAGATCTACGTCGGTGTTCTTTGCAGTGAGCTCAAGCTCCTTCATAGTAAGTTCGCGTGCAAGAATAATACGTGTGAAGCCTAATGAAGCAGCATGTTTTGCCCCGGCGCTGTTGTGAAGCCCCATTTGCGTGCTTGCATGCAGCTTAAGCGACGGGAAATATCTTTTTGCCAGGTAGGCGACACCCAGGTCCTGGATAATTACTGCATCGGGTTGTACTTTATTGAGAAAATGTAATTGGTTAAGCACTTCACCAAGTTCCTGGTTTTTAATGACTGTATTCAGCGTAACATGAATATGTACATTGCTTTTATGGGCTTCCTTAATGAGGACAGGCAGCTGTCTGTTGTTGAAATTCATGGCTCTGGCTCTGGCATTAAATGCTTTAAGGCCAAGGTATATTGCATCAGCTCCTCCTTCAATGGCAGCATAAAAGGCTTCTGCATTACCGGCAGGAAGTAATAATTCAGGCTTCTTCTTCATGCCACAAAGGTATGGCTTTCTTTTCATGATATATCGATGTCTGTTTACAGTATTTTTTTCTTACATATGATTATCTTTGAGGTATAATATCATACCTTTTATTATGCTAACGCTTTCAGTGATTACTGTTGTTAAAAATGATTTTGCCGGTTTGAGAAAAACCAGAGATTCCTTGCTACCTGTTAATGGTGTTTCCCTGCAATGGATTATTGTAGACGGGACCCCTGATATGCATCGGGTTTCTGAAATTGCCGCAAGTTGCCTTTTTAATGTATTAATGATTAATGAACCTGACAGTGGGCCATATGATGCCATGAATAAAGGCATCCGTAAAGCCAGGGGTGAATGGTTGCTGTTTTTAAATGCCGGAGATTGCCTGCTATGGAGTAAAGAGCTTTCTGAATGCCTTTCCCGAAATGATTCAACAGACATTTTTATTGGTACCACTAATTATTCCTATCTGCGAAAGGTAAAAAGGAAACCAATAGATTCTGATCTTTTGTGGGTGTATGGTATGCCTGCATGCCACCAATCCATGTTTTTTTCTAATAGGAGTTCTCTGGATCTCTTTTATAATACAAACTATGTTTATGCTGCAGATTATGAAATGCTATTACGAAATATTGCTAAAGGTATCAATATAACACCTCTTGACATTGATGTCGCATTGGTGAACCCATATGGGATTTCAAACAGGAATCAATTTGCAGTAAAGAGAGAGCATTTTCATATTGCCGGTGCCTATAAAATGATAGGTCTCAGGCAGGCATTTGTGTATTTGTGGCAGTTTGTGGTAGTGTTGTCTGCAGATATTTACAATGGTTTTTTTCGCAGGCAGAAATAAAATATGCCTCTTATGGTTTTGGCAATTAATCCAACACCACAGGAGGCATACCTCATTTAAAATGGGGTTTACAATACTGCGTTGGAAAGTTCTTTTCCCGGCTTAAATTTTGCTACTTTTTTTGCATTAATAGCAATTTCCTGTCCTGTGCGTGGATTTCTTCCTATACGCGCTGCCCTTGAATCAACGAAATAGGTTCCAAAACCTGTAAGTTGCACACGTTCTCCGGCAGAAAGAGTTTCCGTAACGCCTTTCATGAATGCTTCCAGTGCTTTTTGTGAATCGACTTTTGTCAGACCCGTTTCATTGGCCATAAAATCGATGAGTTCAGCTTTGTTCATAAGTGTGAATTTTATTGGTTAGCATTATTGTTTTGCAATATTATCGTTTTATTTCTTTAAAAGCAATCAGAAACACGGAAACCATGGATTAATGTAACTTCCAGTTATTATTCAGTACAAATCCACGTAAAAAATCTTCACTTTTCATTCTTCTTTTTCCTGCCAACTGCAATTCAAGAATCTCTATTGCGTGGTCTGCAGTACCTGCCATGATGCTGTCTTTACCATTGCATTTGATATGACCAACAGGGAGTTGTTCGTTTTTATGAATTGCTGTTTTGAAGATTTTCAGGCTAAAGCTTTCGCCCTTTTCAGAAATTAATGACGTAAAAGCAGCAGGGTAGGGGCTTAACCCTCGTACAAAATCATGTACCTTCACTGCTGGTTTTGCCCAGTTGATTTTTAAATCATCTTTTTGAAATTTTGGTGCCGGGTGCAGCATTCTTTCCTGAGTTAGCGATGACTGATCAATGGGTAAAAAATTATTTTGCATTATTGCATCAATTGTTTTTACCACCAGGTGTGCTCCAATAACCATTAATTTGTCATGCAATTCACCAACATTCATCTCATCGTCAATAGGAATTTTTTCCCGGAGCAGGATTTTTCCTGTATCAATTTCTTTGTCGAGGAAGAAAGTAGTGACGCCGGTTGTTTTTTCCCCGTTAATAATGGCATGGTTCATGGGTGCAGCACCACGGTAATCGGGGAGCAGGGAGCTGTGGAGATTGAATGTTCCTCTGGGAGGTATTGCCCATACTACCTCCGGGAGCATCCGAAATGCTACTACAACGATAATTTCCGGTTGTAACGATTGCAGTTTTTTAATAAAATTTTCATCACGTAGTTTTTCCGGTTGTAAAACGAGTAGTTTGTTTTCGAGAGCAAATTGTTTTACAGGGCAGGCCTTTAATTTTCTTCCTCTGCCTGCAGGGCGGTCAGGGGGTGTCACTACTGCTGATACCTGATGCCCGGCATTAATGATGGCTTCTAAAGATGGCACCGCAAATTCCGGGGTGCCCATGAATACGATGTTTGCCATATTTTTTTTTGTGAAGGTAATAAAAACAAAAAAACCGTTCAATGGAACGGTTTTTTTTATTGAAAATATCTTAATGGGATTACATCCGGCCTTTGGCTCTGGCAATGTATTTATCCATTTCTCTTGCAAGTGAACTTTTGGGGTAATCAGTTTTTACACTTTCGTACATTTTTACTGCTTCACCATATTGTTGAACTTCTTCACAAGCCATGCCGGCTTTAAAGAGGTAGTATGGCGTGCTGAATTCATTCGCATGCATTTCTGCTGCTTTTTTGTAATGAGAAAGCGCTTTTTTTGCATCCCCGTTTTCCATATATGCATCTCCCATAGCTGATTGAGCCATAGCAGAAACCATCATGTCTTTGCTATTGAATTTTTTAAGGTAGTCAATGGCATTGTCATATTCTCCACGATGAAGAAAGCAGACACCGGCATAATAATGCGCCAGGTTTGCAGATTTTGTAATGCCATACTCATCGATGATGTCCAGGAACCCGAGGTAATTTCCGCCATCACCATAGAGGGCAAGGTCGAAAGAATCCTTTTCGAAGTACTTTTCAGCCATAAACATCTGCTCCTGTGCTTCGTTATTCTTAGGTACAAGGAAGTAACGCTGGTACCCCAGATAAGCGAGGATAACTACAACTATAGCACCGATGATAATGGTGATGATCCGTTGATTTTTTTCAATAAACTGTTCCGACTTACTCAGGGCATCCTCAACGGCCATCAGATTGTCCTCTGTGTGATCTTGCTTCTTTGCCATAATTCTCTAAAATTTTTGCAAAAATAATCGTTTTTTCGAGAAACCAAACGATACTGAATAATAATTCCACCTATAGAACTATGTTTTTTTGCCCGTGCGCAAAACACTACAGCCCTTTATTGATGGTCATTTACACGTATCCTGGTGCTGAAAATGGATTATTATTAACAAATGGCTGTTTTTATTAACATTTTTTCTAAAAAAACGGCTGTAGCCCTTGAAATTTGGGAATTTTGGACTATATTTACAAAAATTAAGCTGTTTATCAACCAAAATCTTAAAATTATGAACAAAGCTGAACTAATCGATGCCATTGCCAAAGATGCTAACCTCACAAAAGCCGATGCCGGCAAAGCCCTTGATGCATTTGTTAAAAATGTTACGGGTGCGTTAAAAAATGACGATCGTGTAGCATTAGTAGGTTTCGGTTCATGGAGCGTATCAGAACGTGCTGAAAGAACCGGAAGAAATCCTCAAACGGGTAAAACTATTACAATCCCTGCTAAAAAGGTTGTTAAGTTCCGTCCCGGTGCAGAGCTTAAATAAGGATTTTCAGTAAAAAGCATTGTGAGCCCCGGTATTACCGGGGCTTTTTTTAGCCGCCGTATGAAAAAGGATACACATTTACTTAACTATTTGATGAACCACATCTCCGAACATCGTAAAATGCGTTTTCAGGAGATTATCAGCTTTAGAACAAGGCATATTGCTTTGGTTGTGGAAAATGTTTTTCAACCCCATAATGCAAGTGCCGTATTGCGCTCATGCGATTGCTTCGGGATTCAGGATGTTCATATCATTGAAAACTATAATACCTATGAAGTTAATCCTAATATTGCCTTGGGTGCTTCTAAATGGCTTTCACTGAAAAAATACAATCAAAAAGACTTTAATACTCCTGATTGTCTTGCCTCCTTAAAAAAGCAAGGTTATAAACTGGTGGCTACCTCGCCACATAATTATGATTATACAATCCATGATCTGCCAATTGATCAAAAAATGGCGGTAATGATGGGGACTGAACTCCAGGGTCTTACTGATGAGGCTTTTGCAATGGCTGATACTGTTGTTAATATCCCTATGTTTGGTTTCACTGAAAGCTTTAATATCAGTGTAAGTGCTGCACTGATTATGTTTGAACTTACACGAAGATTACATGACTCTGATATTCAATGGCATCTTAGTGAAGAGGAAAAAACAGCGGTTTTGCTTGATTGGGCCAGGAGTAGTATAAAAAAACATCAAATGCTTGAACAACGTTTTTATGAGAACAACGCCTGATTTTACACTGGATTGCTGTTTTTTCATAAAAATTATAGTACTTTTGCAAAAAAATTAAATTATTGATCATGGGAAAAGGTGATAAAAGAACAAAAAGAGGAAAGATCGTGAATGGTACTTTTGGAAAATCACGTCCTCGTAAAGAGAGAAATGCAGAACAAAACAGAGATCAGCGTACTGTTAAAGAGGCTGAATAGTAGTTTCTGTATAACGACACCGGCATTATTTTAATGATGCGCTGCCACTTCTGCTGAAGTGGTTTTTTTTTGCCTCTACTTATGCAAATTGTTGATTGATGTTTTGAAGTCTTTTCCTCTCTCTTCGAAATTATTATAGGCATCATAGCTTGATGCTGCCGGAGATAACAAGCAAATGCCCGGCCGGATTGAATGTGATGCCACCCAGCGAACACATTCTGTAATAGAATTCATGTTATGTACTCTGGAGGATGGAATTCCTTCACTTTGTGTGAGAATGGCAATGCGCTTTCCCGCTTCTCCCGTGAGTAACAAATCTGCAATGGTTTTTTCTTTTAAGTAACGAACAAGGCCACGGTAGTCAATGCCGCGGTCAAAACCGCCAAGTATTAAATACCTGACATTCTTAAGGGCATCCACAGCTGCGATTGTGGCTTCGGGAACAGTGGATATGGAGTCGTTGTAAAATACCGTTTCTTTGTATTTGCCAACGTATTCCAGCCGGTGTTCCAAGGGGCGGAAGCTCTGTATCGAATTATTGATCTGGTTGTGCGACAGACCCATATTCTGGGCTGTTGCGATCGCTGCTGCTATATTGATGAGGTTGTGTTTGCCCTTCAACGGATTATGATCCTGTGGAAAACTATACGATTCTCCACGTATGATAATATCCGAGATAACATAGGAAGCATTCTGATTTTTATTGCTGATACTTATGTATTTTACACCGGGAACGGATCGGTAGCATGATGAAAGAAGCGGATCATCCTCGTAATATATAAAGGTATCCCCCGCATTCTGACGCATACAGAAATTAAGCTTTGCA
Organism: uncultured Bacteroidales bacterium; assembly: GCA_964594665.1. GTDB lineage: Bacteria > Bacteroidota > Bacteroidia > Bacteroidales > BM520 > BM520. Next base: position 96,870 of record CAZQNY010000002.1, on the reverse strand, counting down.
TTTCTATAGTTTGAAAAATCCCCAAAATGATCCAGATGCTCCTGATAAATATTTAATAATACCATGGTTCCAGGTGCCGTTTGTAATATTTCACCCTGATGAGCTGATAACTCCATTACCACCATGGTAGTATTATCCATTTTGTCGATTAAATCAAATGCCGGAATACCAATATTTCCTGCCAGCAAAGTCTTTTCTCCTGATTGATTCAACATATGCCAGATTAATGATGTAGTGGTGCTTTTACCTTTTGTGCCCGATATGCCAATGGTTTGCTTGTGGAATTCCTGAAGAAACAGATCTGTTTGTGAAGTGACATTTTCAGCGTTGGCAACATTAACCTTCCTCATTGGTATTCCCGGTGATTTGATGATCATGTCGTAGTAATCAAGATTATTATAACATGTATTTCCTAAAATCCATTTGGTATGGATGTCAGCCTTTACTTCATCTTTAATGTTAAGATGCTCGTTTTCATCACCGATAAAAATGGTTTTGCACGGAAATACACCTCTGATAAAGTTGTATGTACTTTGGCCTTCACGACCGAAACCCAGAATTAATATGGCTTCCTTTTTCTTGAGAATATTAATTATTGCTGACATTAAGTGCTTTTTGTAGTATAGCGAATTCTGTGGTAGTTAAATTATTCCCGGGATCAAATATTTTTAAGGATTCTGATACTGTTGGTAATTTTTGTGGTAGTATCGCCGCGATTTCTTTTAAAACAACAGGCATAATTTCTTTTTCACGGTTAAGGATTATATGTTTTAAAGCAGCCTGTACCTCACTGGTAGTGCCCACACATTCAAAGGGTTTGGCTGTGGTGAAGCCTGCAAGTTCCCTGGTAATTTTGATCATATCAATATCATCAAACATATTCTTTCCAAAAATATCAATTAGACTTTTTTCAGGGAGAAAAGCGGAAAGCATTATAAAAGTAAACATACATTTTGGGCATTTTCCGCACCAAAGGTTTTCTTTACTTCCTACATTGCAGCTGCGAAATACAGGGTGGTGATGTTTTAATGTTGAAAATACCGATGCGATCTGCAATTCCGATAAAGGCCTGAGGAAACTGAAATAGCGTATGTCAGGAGTAATATATTGTTTTACATACTTGCGGAAATCGTTTTCAAATTCCAGGCTTTTACTGTACTGATGGTTGATATGCGACCCTGCAACAGTACTTTCATTGGCACTTGACTCATTGGATAGTGCAATGTTTTTCCGTTTTGATAATACAGCTGCCGGGAGAGTGACAAAGGCAAGGAGAGCGCTAAATGGGGTGTGTCCATTGAGGTAGTCGCCGGTGTTATTCATCTCCAGCATATGTCTGTCAAGGGTTCTGGTAATGTGAAAGAAGTTATTGTCATGTATGTTGGAGGCTCTGATTGTGCCTGTTTGTGCTTTCCCGGGATTTATTATCAATGGCAATGGATTATATGCCTTCAATAATTCCAACGTAACAGCAGAGTCTTTTCCTCCTCCTATTGGAATCAGGTAGTCGTTGTTTCCGGAAAACGGGACTGGTGTTTCACAGATGCCATCAATGGAACTGATGGAAACAAAGTCGTTGGGATTTGTATCGATTCTATTGAGAAAAAAGAATTCACCAAGACCATTGTACATCAATTTTTTCCACCATTGTATTTGTTGCTTGTTCAAACTCCCTGCTTCAATATTGATAGTTTTCGGACAACAAATTTTCCAGTAGCTTATCATTTCCACCAATCCCGCATGAAAAAACATGTTTTCCAGCAATCGGGCATGAGTAGCTGGCTGGTGTTTGTTTTTAAGGTGGAAAGTTATCGACGGGGAAAAGAAATGTTTCCTGTCAATATTAAAGAAGTAGTTGACTTTTAAATAGTCAGTATGTTCCTCAATATCAAATTTTTGATAAGTGAAGACATCATATTTATTTCTGAGTTGAATGTATTTTGAATGATTATTCATAAATTTGTGATACAGCCTATAAAATATTGGGTACCAAAGATACAATTTTAGACTAATTGGCTTAATATTGAAACCAAATAGAACAAATGTAGTCTAAGGAATAAATCATTGAGATGGGGCAGAATCAAAAATATCAACCTGCGGCAGGGCGACTGCTGATTGCTGATCCTTCACTTGAAGGGGGTGAATTTCGCAAATCAATTGTTTTGTTGGCAGACCATAGCGAAGAAGGGTCGATGGGCGTTATTATTAATAATCAAACCGACATTCCCTTGAGTACCGCTGTAAAAGGATTTAAAGATTTTGATATGGATCTTTTTTTTGGTGGCCCTGTGGAAACCGATACAATTTTTTTTCTTCATACTCTTGGATCTGAAATTCCGGGGACAATACCTGTCGGCCATGGCTTATTTTGGGGTGGCGAATCTGGTTTTGTCAGGGATTTGATAAACCATGGCCTGGTGAAACCGGACCAGATACGTTTTTTTCTTGGCTATTCCGGCTGGGCTCCGGGTCAGCTTCAGGAAGAACTGGATAGAGATTCGTGGATTGTGTACAACTCTTCCATTGTTAATATCTTATCTCCCTCGCCGGAAGAAATGTGGCCAGCAGCAATGAAAGCCATGGGACGTAATTATGCCATTTGGTCAACACTGCCTTTTGATCCGGAGATGAACTAATCATCACTATAGCTTATTTACTTTCCTTATCTTTGCCCGGAAATAATGTTGTAGAATGATAATTGAAATTGATAAAGGCTCCGGGTTTTGTTTTGGCGTGGTTCATGCCATTGATGTTGCTGAAAGAGAACTTGCCGAAGATCCCGAACTCTATTGTTTAGGCGATATTGTCCATAACCAGTTGGAAGTTGACCGCCTGAGAAAAATGGGTATGACGATTATAACACATGATGACCTGGATAATCTTGCTGGCAAGAAAGTACTTTTTCGTGCTCATGGTGAACCTCCGGAAACATATCAAAAGGCCCTCAAAAATAATCTTCGTGTGATTGATGCTACCTGCCCGGTAGTGTTGAAACTTCAAACAAAGATCCATAACTCATCACTTAAAATGAATGAGGATAATGGTCAGGTTGTGATTTTTGGAAAACAAAACCATCCGGAGGTTACAGGCCTTTATGGACAAACAGCTGCCAATGGTATTGTCATATCGTCAAAAGCGGATATTGAGAAAATCGATTTTTCGCGACCGGTGAGCCTGTTTGTTCAAACCACAAAAGGTGTTGATGAGTTCAATGATATCCGTGAAGAGATTTTGCAGAGGATCAGGCTGGCCGGCGGTGATACTGATTCTTTGTTTACTGTTACGGACTCCATATGCCGGCAGATGGCAAACAGGGTTCCGGCTTTATTGGAGTTTGCTGCCAGGTTTGATATTGTTATTTTTGTCAGTGGAAAGAAAAGCTCTAATGGCCACTTTCTTTTTGAAAAATGCCATAGCAGAAACCCCAATACAAAATTTATTTCTGATAAATCGGAGTTGCAGAAATCCTGGTTTATAAATGCTGAAAGTGTTGGAATATGCGGCGCTACTTCAACACCAATGTGGTTGATGGAGGATATTGCCAAATCAATTAAAACCATGGAGAATTAGAATATGTATCTTAAGCAGCTACAGGTTGTTAATTTTAAAAATTATCAGGATGCTGATATTGATTGCTGTCCTAAGTTGAACTGTTTTACAGGTTCCAATGGAGCAGGAAAGACAAACATCCTGGATGCTGTATATTATTTGTCATATTGCAAAAGCTATTTCAACGCGAGTGACCAACAGAATATCAATCATGAGAAGGATTTTTTTGCCATTCACGGAACTTTTTTGAAAGATGAAAACCTTCCGGATAAGATTAGCTGTACACTGAAGCGAGGAGGGAAAAAGCAATTTTCCATGAATAAGAAGGAATATCAGCGTCTTGCCGACCATATTGGCAAGTTTCCTCTGGTGATGATTTCGCCCTACGACCAGGATTTGATTAACAATGGGAGTGAGGTGAGAAGAAAGTATTTTGATAGCGTTATTTCTCAGTTTGATGCTGTTTATCTTGATCAGCTTATCCAGTATAACAGGGCTCTTTATCAACGTAATACCTTGTTGAAACGCTTTGCTGAAACAGGTTCATTCAATGCTGATTCACTTGAGATATGGAATGATCAGTTATCGGGGTATGGATTGACGATTTTTGAACGACGAAATCAGTTTGCCGGGGAATTTATTCCACTGCTTCAAAAGTTCTATACGATTGTTTCCGGTGCCAAAGAAAATGTTGCAGTCCACTACCAGTCACAACTTGCTGAAAATTCACTGCCAATACTATTTCAACAATCATTAATGCGTGACAGAGCTGTCAAGTATACGACTTCAGGGATCCATAAAGATGATTATCAGTTTATTCTCGATAGCTATCCTGTAAAAAAATATGGCTCTCAGGGACAGCAAAAGTCTTTTTATATTGCTTTAAAGTTAGCGCAGTTTGAATATACACGGATGAAAAAAGGATATAAGCCTATTTTGCTTCTTGATGATATATTTGATAAACTGGATGATAACAGGGTGGGGGCTATTGTAAAACTTGTTGGCGATAATATGTTTGGTCAGGTTTTTATTACTGATACCCAGAGTGAACGCATCGAACGGCTTGTTTCAGAAAGTAAGACGACCTATACACATTATGTTGTTTCGCAAGCAAAGTTGAAGCGTAATGGTCTTAATGGATAATTAGGTTTTGCACCACCTCTTTTCCAACCGCTTTGTTAAGTGCCTGAATAAGTCTTTCACGTGCATATCCGAGTTCATTTTTTAGTGCTGCATTATCCACTGAGATATGGAGCGTATTATTTTTCATATACACTGAGGTGGTGTGTTTTTGTATTAGAGGGCCAACAACATTTGTATATGCAGCAATCACCTGTGACTGGTCAATTTTTTTATCAATACGATAAGTTTTGAGAAGCATATTGATAGCCTCTCTCATGTTGTAGGTGTTATTGTGATTCACGGCTGTTATTTTATTAGTAAAGAGAGCATTTTTCTGTTTTCAATAAAACCTTCAAATTTATCACCTATAGCAATGGGCCCAACACCGGAAGGCGTACCGGTGAAAATAACATCACCCATTTTGAGCGTTATATATTTGGAAATATGTTCGATGATCTGATCAACAGAAAAAATCATATCTGAGGAGAAACCTTGCTGGACAACTGTTCCGTTTTTTGTTAGTGAAAATCGAATATTTTCCGGGTTTTCAAGGTCTGAAAGCGGGATGAACCTGCTCAGGGGTGCAGAGTAGTCAAACCCTTTTGCGATTTCCCATGGGGCTCCGTCTGATTTGCATTTTTGCTGCAGGTCTCTGGCCGTCAGATCAATGCCCAAGCCAATTTCGGAATAGTAACCTTTGGCGAACGCTCTTCTGATATGTTTTCCGTTGCGGTCGATACGAATTACCAGTTCAGCTTCATAATGGATGTTATTGCTGTAATCGGGGTAATAAAAGGGGCGATTTCGCAATAGAAGTGCTGTGTCGGGTTTTAGGAAGAATACGGGAACGCCATTTTCAGGGTTATTCATTTCCTGATTATGAGCGCTGTAATTTCTTCCGATGCAGATGATTTTCATGGCTGAGATTATTTAAACAGAAGCCCCTGCGTGTTGGCTTTGGACTTGAAATAGAGCTCCTGGATTATTTTTTTTGTGTAACGGGCAAAATCACTTTTCATCATCCAGTCGTAGTACTGAGGTTCTTTTTTAAAAACATCCACAACCTTCTGACCCTTGTATTTCCCAAAGTTAAAAATTTCCTCATTATTCTCATTGAAAATAATTTGTCCTGTAAGATCTGCATTTTTCGTTCGTGCTGTGAAGTCACTCAGCATTTTCATATCATTAATCACAGGGGTAAAGACTTTTCCGTTTTTATCCTTAAAGGGAGTATCTTTGTATTTATCGAGCTGAGCCTTAAGCACTTCGTAGGTTGCGATGGTATCGGCTTCAGCAGTGTGTGCATCTTCAAGGTTTTTATCACAGTAGAATTTGTAAGCAGCAACAAGGGTACGTTGTTCCATTTTATGGAAAATGTTCTGCACATCAACGATTCTGCGGTTTTTTACTTCAAAATCGACGCCTGCCCGAAGGAATTCCTCCACCAGCAGGGGGATGTCAAAGCGCAACGCATTGTAACCTGCCAGGTCGCTGTTGTTCAGGAATCTGCTGAGGTCGTTGGCCACTTGTTTGAATGTGGGCTGATCCTTAACATCTTCATCCGTTATACCATGAATCTCTGTTACCTGAGCAGGAATAGGGATTGTAGGGTTTATTTTTGCAGTTTTGACGATTTCTTCTCCTGCAGGCGTGATTTTGAGGAATGAGAATTCAACAATGCGATCTTTTGCTATGTTAAGGCCCGTTGTTTCAAGATCAAAAAACGTGATGGGTTTTGTCAGGTTTAAATCCATGTCAATAATATTAATAGAAATACACTGCGAAGAGTAACATCATCGCAGTGCAAATTGTTTATACTACAAAGTTACAAAATTGACGGGTTAAACGGTTCTTCCCTGATCAAAGTTTTGAAGATAATGTGCTACCTTCTGTAAATACATTCCCCCAAGGGCTCCATCCACTACTCGATGGTCGTATGAAAGAGAGAGTATGGTCCGGTGACGAATGGCTATGGTATCTCCCAGTGGTGTTTCGACCACTACAGGTTTCTTTTCAATGACACCAATGCCCAGTATTGCCACCTGGGGCTGATTGATAATGGGTGTTCCGGTGATGGATCCAAAGGTTCCAAGATTGGTAATGGTGAATGTCCCGCCCTGAATTTCATCCGGCTGGAGTTTATTTTCCCTGGCACGGGCTGCCAGGTCGTTTACTGAGCCTGCAATTCCTGCGAGGTTCATCTTATCGGCCTGTCGGATAACCGGAACAATAAGATTGCCGGAAGGTAATGCTGCCGCCATGCCAATATTTATATCCTTCCTGAGAATGATTTCATCGCCATTTACAGATGCATTGACACCGGGAAAATCGCGCAGTGCACGCGCTGCGGCCTCAACAAAGAATGTTGTAAAAGTTAACTTTTCACCCTCACGCTGCAGGAACTCCTTTTTGTTTGCATTACGCCATTGCACAATAGGCTCCATGTCCACCTCAATAAAAGAAGTAACATGTGGGCTGGTATGCACTGAATTTACCATATGCTCGGCGATAAGTTTACGCATACGATCCATTTTTACGATCTGATCGCCTGCCATTGTCTGCACAGCGGTTTCACCTTTAGGTGCTGTTGTTTTTGCTATTGGCAGCAATTTTTCTTCCGTAACCTTCTGGTTATTATTGTTTTCAATCCATGAAAGGATATCCTGTTTTGTAACGCGTTGATCTTTTCCGGTGCCGGGTATGCCTGCAAGCTCTTCCGGTGTAATGCCTTCTTCTTGTGCGATTTTTTTTACCAGTGGACTGTAGAACCGGTTGTCTGCAGGCGTTGCCTTTTGTTGCAGGCTTTCCGGTTTATGTATTATTTGCTCAACGGCAGCAGGAGCCACAATTTTTTCTTCCGGGGAATCATTGGAGTCTTCTTCGTCACCATCAAGTGCTACAATGGCAATGACTTCACCCACAGGTACCACATCACCTTCAGCATATAAAATTTTTATAATTTTTCCATCTACAGGTGAAGGAATTTCGGAGTCTACCTTGTCGGTGGCCAGTTCCACAACCGGGTCTTCTTCAACGATAGTATCACCTTCATTAACAAGCCATTTGGTAATGGTTGCTTCGATTATGCTTTCTCCCATTTTAGGGATTACGATTTCATGTTTTGCCATAACTGTATTTATTCTGAAATGCGAAATATCATATTTTATTCACATAAACAGAAAGAATACTTTTTTGTTTGCAGCTTATCGCCCTAAATGGCGCAGTGCTTTAAGAATGATATTGATGTCTTTTTTGAAATGATAATCTTTAGCATAAAGATAATTCAGCTGGGCTTTGTCATTGCTCGTAATTTCCTGTTTGACGAACAGGTCTGACGGGTTTAGCACTCCGGCTTTAATTTCCGGGAGATGGACTTCATTATTTAGATCTGAATAGCCATATCCTACCCAACTTTTGCTTCCCAAAAGTACGCGAAACAGGTTTTTTATGAATCCTGCAGGGCGATACATGACGAATATCAGTAAGGGTGACAGCACCAGTAATACCAAGGCAGAAAGGAAATCAAGCAATCGTTTGTTTCTTCTGTTGGAAGGCTTGGAGATGGCATTAACATCAATCGTATATAAATCGCCACTTGTGTTAATGCTGTTACTGCCAATGATAGCAGCCGATTCGCGGGGAGCAATTTTGTAATTAACCTGTAATTTACCCAGCTCCGACATGAGGTCAATGATTTTTATCGATGTGATATCTTTGGCACAAAAGATGATTTCTTTAATATTGTAAATAACAATGATATCTCTAAGTTGGGTGATATTTCCGATAAACCCATTGTCCTGAGTTGCTTCATCCGGTGAGACAAAACCGACAAATCCCGGTTTTAGGGCTGTTTGACTCAGGAGTCCGGAAACTCTTTGCGCCTCTTGCTTTGAACCAATGATGATAAAACGTTTATTGGTTTCTGTTCCCATTGAATATCTTTCGGGCATCATAAGATGCAGAAGCCCTCTTGCTGATGATAAAGCGATGATACCCCATAAAGTACCCATAAGGATCATGGCCCTGGAGAATCGGAATTCTTCCGGCAGCAGGGCATAGGCCACCAATATGGCAATTGTACCGATAAAGGTTCCCTGAACCACTTTACTGAGCATTAATGGCTTGTCGTACGCTCCGCTAAAGTAAAGTGATAAAAGCCATGTCAGGACATATGCCGGTACAGCAAAAAACAGAAATTCCGGAGGATAAGAGCCTCCGTCGGGGAAAATATACAGCCTTTCCCAGTAACCTTTGATGACATAGATGCCTCCATAAAGCAACAGGGCGTCACATAGTGGCAGAAGCAGGTTCTTGAGAAATCTGTTTGCCAGAGCCATGGAAGCGCGTAGCCAGATGGCAAAATTAATGAGGTAACTAAAAAGATGTGCCCGCTTTGCACTAAAATGCTTTTGTGCAAAGATTACCATGGCATTATAGAAAGTATAAACGTAGTTTACGCTGCTTTTTTTTGTGCTTTCACCTTTATAATGAATAATCCTTGCATCCGGGAAATAGTAGTTGTTATATCCTGATTGAGTGATACGATAGGATAGGTCGATATCCTCACCATACATAAAGAATGTTTCATCCAGCAGGCCGGTGATATCGAGTGTTTTTTTTCGCATCATCATAAATGCTCCGGCGAGAACGTCAATTTTGTGTGTTTTTTCTTTATCGAGATAGGAGAGATGGTACTTTCCAAAACGTTTTGAGCCGGGGAAGATGCGAGACAGCCCGGATAACTTATAAAATGCTACTTCAGGGGTTGGTAATCCACGCTTTGATTCGGGAAGGAAATTGCCTTTGCCATCAACCATCTTAACGCCAAGGCCTCCGGCATCCTGATGGGAGTCCATGAAGTCAATACATTTTGAGAAGGTATCTTCTTCAACAACCGTATCAGGGTTCAGAAGCAGCACATATTCGCCGCTGCTGATACGGATGGCCTGATTGTTGGCTTTTGAAAATCCGGGGTTATCATTATTGGCAATTAGCCTCACCCAGGGGAATTTATCCTTTACCATTGCCACGGAACCATCTACGGAGTTGTTATCGACAACGAATACCTCAGCGTCAATGCCGGCAATAGCTTTCTGAACCGACAGAAGACATTGCTCCAAAAAATGAATAACATTGTAGTTGACAATAACGACGGAGAGTTTCATGGTAGCTTCCAGTTACATTTTTTTACTATTGATTTGCGAAAAAGCAAAGCGCATGATGATGGTTAAACGGGGATCATGGCCCTCTATTGCATCAGGACGTCCGCTTTTTCCGGATCGGTTATCCTCCTGGTTGTAATAAATCCTGTATTTGCCTGCTCTGCTGAGTTTTCCTTCATTATCAAAACCATAGTAGTAATCAAGGTTGATGCCTTCAATGGTTTTGATTTTTCCTTGCTTGGGAGGCCCCTGCATATTATCGTGATAAGTGATTTCAATATCGTTAATATAATGTAGCCGTCCTGACCATGCTTCTCCCGGCATGCGTTCGTAATATTCCAGCGAAATGTCTCCTATGGATTCAAGGAAGCCGTTGTGGTCGAGATTGTTGTAATAGGAAAACCGTATTCCGTTTATTTCTTCCGGAAGACCCTCCGTGGCATCACGATATTCAGACCAACGGTATTCTGCTTCTGATTGTACTTCAAAGCCCGGCTCACCATATTGATTGATGTATAGTACAATGCCGTTTTGGATCTCTGTCGGTGGGTAAATCTTTAAGTTTTTACCATCAGGAGAAATATCGATGATATAGTTGTTTTGTGCAAAGCAGGTGAAAACCGGAATAACAATTAAAATGAGAACAAGTGCCTTGATTTTCATAATGTTATTTTAAAATATCCCAATTGCCGATTTGTTCTGAAACAACAAATGTTTTCGGGTCGGTAACAATGAATTCATTTGAGTTATAATTCCATTCGAGTGCATTGGACCCACCACCGGATTGTGTTGTAACAATATATTTTCCTTTAACGGCGCCAAAGAAATCGGATTGCCATGCCGGTGAATTGGAATCACCTCCGGAAGGATCAACAGGAATCCAGCCATAGTTTGGCAGATAGATCTCTACCCAACGGTGGAAAACATCATCAAGTTGTGAAGTTTCTTTGCGCACTGAAACAGCACCAACATACCGGGCCGGGATACCTGCTGCTCTGCATAAAGCAATGTATACAAATGCGTATTCCGAGCATGACCCATTTCCACGTGCCAATACTGCAGGTGCTGTATTCCATCCTCCGGCCATCTCATAGTACATGTGTTCGTGAACATAATTGTAGAGGTTTCTGGCAAGAAAGTAAAGGTTGCTTTCCCCTTTTGATGCCTCTTTGACGGCGTTTTTTATTACCGGATGGTTGATTTGGAATTTTTCGTTGTTGGCAAGATATTTATTTCGTACTTCCCCCGGGATAGCATTTTTATCACCTACTTTCTCAGGATAGATAAAATACCGTAAATCCCAGGTTTCAGCCATGATATGCATCTGAGCTTCAATGTTCTCTCCGGCAGCGATATGACGCGTAGTCCAGTGGGCTGTTTTTTGATTCCACTGGTCTTTTTCAATCACGTAACCTTCAGGCGAGAACTGTGGTTCAAGGGTTATTTTCTGGTTGATTCTGTTTTCCGGAACTGCAATATGCACATCCAGAGACTTAACTTCTCCCGGGCCAAAATTTGTTGTCAGATGGCTGAATTTTAGGTTCAGCGTTTGTTTATTTGTAAGCCTGTATTTGTCCTGATCAGAAGCTTTAAGAATGTAAATGCTGTCAGTTTGGGAGTCAACAGCCCATAAATTTTTTCCGTCAAAAGTCAGGTCTCTTACATAGGGAGAGGGAGCTTCTGTTGAAAACAGAACCACACCATTGTCAGGATGGACAAGATAGAGCATGTTTTTCAACGGATCGCAGACCCAGAGGTAGTTTCCGTCGTAAGTAATTGCTGACGCGTGTTGAGTCGGGGCAGGGAACATTTGTACTGTTGTTCCATCTGAAGGGTCGAATTTTACGATCTGCCTGTTGTTGTTTTGTATGGTAAATAAATGCTGACCGTCGGAGGCCATTCCTGAAGCATTTGCGGCAGGGGCATGGGTATGATGCAAGACAGTACCGTTTGCAGGATCAATACAATACACCATGGCATTATAGTTTTCCGCCAGGGGAAGCCCGCCTTTAATATCAAGATTCCATAGTGAGATGCCATCCCATGCAAGGGCTGACGGCCAGTATGCAGGAGCCTCCAGCGTTGAGATTACTGAACCCGTTTCAGGTTTGATGCAATAAATGAGATCTGTGCCCCGGTCTGTAACCCATATATTTTTCCCATCGAAAGTAATACCGGTGCAGTTTTCAGATGGAGCCTTTATTGTGCGGATAATCTGCCCCGGCCAGGCAATTACATTTCCAGCTCCTAAAATAAGGATGGAAATAATGAAAAGAAGAGAACGAAAGATCATTGTTTTACTTATTAATTCTGGTAGCGTATGGTACCCGTCATATTTCCTGACTCATCAAAGGTTTTCCAGGTACTATCCCTTTGTGATAATTTGAAAAATCCATCTTCATGGACATTTCCGTTTTTATAAAATGATTTGAAATATCCGTCAGGGACACCGTTTTTGTATTCTTTTTCAGAAGTTAAATTTCCTTCTTCGTCATAAGATTTCTGTACACCTTCTCTTTTGCCATCACTATAATTAACTTCGGTTTGTATCTGGCCGTTTTTGTAGTAATTTATATAATGACCGTTTCTTTTGCCTCCCATATAATTGATGATCGTTTTTTTCTGGCCGGATTGATAATACGCTTCATATGTTCCGCTTAAGCTGTCATTATCAAAACGTGCAATGCTTCTGATACTGCCATTTTCATTGAATTTTGTCCATTCTCCTGTGCGAAGATTATCCTTGTATTGACCTTTGGAAACGATTTTTCCTGACTGATCGAAAAATTCATACGTGCCTTCTTTTATTTCATTTCCATCATCGTCGAGATAATATTCATACTTTTCGGATAGTACGTCGGTTCCGGGGTGATTTACTTCTTTGATTTGTGTTTTTGGACCACAAGCAGAAAGGATGAAAACTGAGATAAATAAAGTGCTGAGAAGTTGGAGTTTTTTCATAATATTCGTTGTTTTCTTTTCATGCAAATTTAAAAGAAAAACCTCACGAAGGGAAATTTTCTCTTAATGGAACCCAAAGACGAAAATCCTTTTGGTTATTTATTGATTATTAGGTCGATAAATCGAATAAAAAGTTGAGGTTTTAAGATGATGGTGAAGACAAAACCAAAGATGGCTCCCCAGAAATGAGCATCATGACCAATATTATCCACATTTTTTTTCGACATATAGGCGCTTAAAATAAGATATAGCCCTCCAAAGATAAAAGCCGGAATCCCGATGGGTATAAACATGAAATATATCTTGTTAAGCGGATCGAAAATAATGCTGGAGAAGACAATAGCAGAGATGGCACCGGAAGCTCCAACAGCATTATAGTAGGGGTTTTCCTGATGTTTGTAGTAGGATGCTGCAGAAGAGATAGCTGCACCGCCCCAGTAAAGGACGAGGTAATACCAGATACCTGCGGATGGCCAGATGGCTTTATAATACTGTTCTACAACACCTCCGAAGGATAATAGTACTAAAATATTAAAGGCAAGATGCGCTATGCCGCCATGAACAAGCGTATGAGAAACAAAACGATACCATTGTTTTTCATGTTTAATATGCCAGGCATTAAATTTTAAACGATCCTGAAGCTCCTGATTACGGAATGCCAATATGGATACTGCTGCTGTTAAAGCAGTTATGATATATGTGATCATAAACGACGTGTTATTTGCCGGTTTGTACCTGACCTGTTGAGTAGTCAAATTCTGATCCAAACATGCTGTGAGGAATCAGGTATACAGCCAAAAGGACAATGCTGGCAAGAATGGGCCAGAACCGGTTGTCGGGATTTTTCCGTAATCTTAGCCATGCGATTAGCCAGAAAATAAAAGCTACCATGGTTTTGGTGTCTGTCATATCCTTTCCAAAAGGCCATCCGGTCCATAAATCGCCAAAAGCATAATACTGTACCAGCGGCCCGAGGATTAATCCTCCGGCTAACAGCAGTATTGTTGTAATCCCGGCAAGCCGTAAGGTTCTTTTTCGTTTAAAAACAGCTTCGAAACCGGTTCGCATACTGAACACCATGGCCAGAAACATGAAAATAATATGCGGAATGAGAATGACCTCCGGCACAGGATTTTTAAAACGAATAACTACAGGTTCTGATGTGAGTTCTTTTTCAATACCATCATCAACAATAAAAATGCGATACTCCAGCTTTCCTGCAGCAGGCTGCGGAGGTAGCTCTGCAACCAGGTTGTCCTCTTCATGGTGCATACGGTATCGTGTCCAGGCATCCCCACTTTTGAATTTCCGAAAAGCATAGTGACCTTTTAGTTTTTTTAAAGTGTCGGGAATTTTTACCAGCGCATCGGTATCATTGTCGGCGCTGGCAGGCAACTTTACGCTAATTGTAGTTTCATTATATTGCAATTGGGCTTTTTGAGGGTATGTGGGGCCTGTGGCACGCTGATATACAGCCATGGCTGCCATGAGAATAAAAGAAAGTACCCAGAGTAGAATGGATTTCCAGTTCATGCTTTTGTCGTTTGTGATTAAACCCTAAAAATAGTGAAAGGTTTTATAAATTTATAAATTAGTCTGAAATCTTTATAAAATACCTATATTAGCACCTGAACAAGACCTTAATTAAAATATACTATTGAATTGAAAATGAAACAGCTGAGAATAATACTTTCTTTATTTATTACATTCATTTTATTTAGTGAAAATTTGAGTTCACAGGAGAGCCTTGGCCTTGT
>CAZQNY010000002.1:74037-82219 GCA_964594665.1 uncultured Bacteroidales bacterium | reverse complement strand
TCGGATTGCCGGGCCGGGGTTTATGCTTACCGACGGAGATTATTCATATGGTTTTTCGGTGCAGGCACGAACGGCAGTATCGTTGCATGATGTTCCGGAGAGTGTTGCGAATTTTGGCTATATAGGTTTGGGTTATGAGCCTCAGCATGGGATAGAATATGATGAGACTGATTTTCATGCTGCCGGAATGGCATGGATGGAGTATGCTGTATCACTGGCAAAAATACTGGAAGATCGGTATTATAACCGTATCTCAGCAGGCATAACACTGAAATACCTTAGTGGGGCCACGGGATTTTATCTTCAGGGTACCAATATGCAGTATAATATGCTCGACCGCAGCAATCTTGATATTCTGGATATGAATGCTGAAGTGGGTATGAGTATTCCCATGAATTATTCGAATAATAGTTTTCCTGATGGGAATGGTATTTTCAAAGGCAGAGGAGTAAGTTTTGATATTGGTTTTACACTGCTGCATAAAGATAAAAATTATCACCGCAGAAACTATCGCAGGTTATGTCAGCAACATTATGATTCATATGTTTACCGCCTGGGGATTAGTTTGCTGGATATTGGTTTTGTGCGGTTTAATGAGAATACGATTGTTCATGAATATTCAGGCGTGGACTATCTGTGGGAAAATATAAATACTTATCAGTACGAGAATATAAGTTTTTTAATGACCGACCTGAGTAACCGGTTTTTTCGGAGCCCGAATGAGACATATAAACAGGACAGGATGGTGATTTATACTCCTGCTGCTATTAGTGTGCAGGGCGATTATTCCTTTGACTCGGATATATATCTTGGAGGAGTATGGATTCATCCATTACGTATGGGAAAAGGAGGAATACGCCGACCGGCACAGCTTGCAATTGTTCCGCGTTACGAAAAGCGGTATTTTGAAGTAGCCATGCCATTCAGCATGTATGATTATGAAAAGCCCCGGCTGGGGTTGAGTGTCAGGTTTTATGCTGTTACCATCGGAACCGAAAAACTGGGTGCCTATACCGGGTTATTTGATTTTACCGGGATGGATTTTTATTTTTCGGTGAAATGGTCGTTTGAGAAGGGTAATTGCCCTGGAAAAGGAAGGAAATACGGGTGTGACAATGTTTCTTTTAAATAAAATGCATAATCGTAGCGTTAATAAGGTATAAGGGTTTGTCATTAGTATATGATTTGTTATATTTGAGCCCCTTAATATGCTTATTAACTATGAGAACTATATTCCAATACGGGCTATTTACTTTATTAATCCTTGTAATGCTTTCTTTTACAGGGTATTCACAAAATTATTTAGAAATAATCGTTTCCCCTACTTCTGTTTGTCCCGGCGAAGAGGTAATTATTACCAATAATTCTGTTGATGCTCCGGATCATGAGTGGATCTGGGCCTTTTGTAAAGCTGACCCCAACGAACCGCCGGATGGTGATGTCGAAGAAGATATAACCGGTATTTTGAAATCTCCGGTCTATTTATCATTAAACTATAATGAAAGCAATTCATTATATTATGTGTTTATTAATAATTACAATGAAACAGGAACGGGAAATGATGTCCCCGGAAAAATAACGCGTTTTGAATATCCCGACTTATCCAACCAGGCGGAGAATCCACTGGATCTCTCTCTTCCGAATGGTGATATGCCAAAAAACCTTGAAGGACTACAGATTGTTTATGATGAATACGGGACACATGAATGGTATGGTTTTATTGTGGGTGGAAATTCAAAGGTTGGGAATACATCTTATATTGCACGACTGGACTTTGGCTCCTCTCTTGAAAATGAATCACCGGAAATAACTATGCTGTATGAAGATCCGACGCATGTTAATCTGGAGTTCCCTCACGATTTATATATCTTTTATGATGAAGATGATGGCAAATGGCATGGTTTTACTGTGAATAAAGAGGGTAGTTCCATTACACGTTTTGATTTTAATAACGGGTTAACAGATGTTCCGGATATTGTGAATCTGGGTAACCCCGGAAATGAGCTGGATAAGCCCGTGGGAATTTTCCCTATCCGTAATGAAGGTGAATGGTTTGTTTTTGTTACAGATAGCGAAAAAGGGTTATTCAGGCTTGATTTTGGTGCTGATTTGTTAAACAATTCCCCAGTTTGTAATCCGGTTGCTGTTGAGCCGGTTAATTCATCAAACGATATTGTCCATATGAGGGATATTAGTTTGTTTCGAAGTTGTGAAGGTGTATATGGATATATTGTTGCCGGTGAGGTATGGGAGGAATACAATCTTGTATCCCTGGCATTTGATAATGGTATAACCATCGACCCACGGGCCGTTGCATATGGGACGTTAAATAACTCTATTGAATACGGGCATAGTATTTCTGAGGTCTTTCGTGTTGAAAATGATTATTATGCGATGGTTTGTAATCATGCAGCAAAGAATATTACGCGTTTGATACTGCCCTCCTGTTCTGATGTAAATAATCAGCCGGTCAATTCACCCTATCCGGCACCTGTGGTTTATTCAGAACCCGGTTATAAAACCATTGAGGTGATATGTGATTTAGGTACTGCCGAACAGGAAAATGAATGTTTTTATATCGAGGTTAAACCTCTTCCTGAGTTTGCCGATAATTTGTGGGGTAATGATGTTGTCTGCCCGGGAGAGACAGTGAATTTCTATGTAGACCCGGTCCTTAATGCCGATGAGTATCACTGGTATCCGGAGCCGGGGATGACAGTTGTTGCCGGCGACGGGACTGAGAATGTGGATATCGCAATTGATGCGGCTATTCTTCCAGGCCCCAAAACAATTGAACTGGTCTGTGAAAATGAATGTGGCACCGGTTCATCTGTGTTTTTTGAAATCCAGGTGGATACGTCTACAATAATTAATAATCACCCCATTGAGTTGCAACCGGTAGAAGTTAGCGCTGATGCTGATATATCCGTTCTGGCTCATGGCTCGAATCTTACCTATCAATGGCAGGAGTCTGATAATAATGGAGTCTCCTGGAACGACCTGCCGGATAGTTACCCTTATGTTGGTGTAACAACTGATCATCTGACAATTCTTAATGTTCAGCCGGACATGACCGGATATCAGTACCGTTGTATTGTAAATGGTTCTTGTTCCCCTACAGAGGTGGTTTCCGGTGAATGTATTCTGGTTGTAGGAGCACTGCTTACAACGGTTGGTGAAGATCAGGCGCAGGCTTGCCCGGAGACGGATATTAATGTTCCGGTGAGCGTTGTGGGCTTTTCCGCAGTGAATAATTTTAATCTCTCGATAAATTATAATGATAACTACCTTACCTATACGGGATCCGATAATACTCATGACGATTTACCCGGACTTACAGTGGATAATCCCTCAGACGGACTATTGACAGTATCCTGGTCGACAACACCAGGGATGGGCGTGAATATTCTACAGGGTAAGATGGTGAATCTGAAATTTCATACCGCTGTTGGTGATGCCTGTGATTTTTCATTCAATGAATCCGCCTGTTCCTATGAATCGGAAACAAGCGATCAACTGGATGCTGAATACAGTACTTATAGTTTTCAGATCCTTCCCTTACCTGAAACCCCGGCAATGCCATCGGGAACTAATGATCGTTGTGAAGGTAGTGAGATGATTCAATACGATATTCCTGTTCCTCAGCACACACTGACCTATGAATGGACCCTTTATCCACCTGAGGCAGGAACAATAACCGGCAATAGTAACCCCGCTGATGTAACCTGGGAAGAGAATTTTCATGGTGATGCCTGGCTGAAAGTGAAAGGATATAATGCATGTGGCGAAGGTGCTTTTGGCGATAGTCTGAAGATTGTTACAAAACCATTACCACTGCAGGCCGTGGCACCGTTAGGCGATACGAACCTTTGTATGGCTGGCCCTTCAACAGCGTATACTACACTTGGGGGTGAATTTGCGGACTCCTATACCTGGACGATAACCCCGGCAAATGCTGGTGTAGTCAGTGGGACAGGAGAAACAGCAACCGTTACCTGGGATCCTGAATTTGTGGGTCTTGCCGATGTGATGGTGTTATCGGAAAATGAGTGTGGCAGCGCACGGCAGATTAGCGATCCGATTTATGTTGATGTAAATTCCCTGCCGGAAATAATTCCCTGGGTTTCTGATACACTGGCATACCTCGACGCTCCGGTTTCTTTTAATGCTGATGTCTTCAGTGGTGCAGAACCTTATAGCTATCACTGGGATTTTATGCGCCCCGACTGGTATTCCCATACCGCAGATACTACAATTGTACCTGATGATCCGTATCATGAGTATGTTCTTACTGTTGTAGATAGCAACAACTGTGTAATGACCACCAAAGTGGCGGTGAAGATACTTTTACCTTTATTTGTACCCAATGCATTTACACCCGGTGGTGATGGAGTGAATGACCGTTTTAAGGGTTTTGTAACCGGTAATGTTGAGGGAGTGCGGTATCGGTTGTTGGTATATTCCCGGGAAGGCACAATGGTTTACGAAGAGAAGGGATCAGACCTTGCCTATATGGATGGCTGGGACGGAACTTTTAAAGGTGAGCAATGTAATGCAGGGGTTTATGTTTATTTCCTGTATTATGAAATTATGGGATATGATGGCAGGGAAGGAGAGCAGTTGCTTCAGGGTACCTTTACCCTCCTCCGGTAGTTTTTTGGAACCGTCAATCACCATGTTCATTGGTTGTTTAGATCAATGTATCCACCTCTGTACATGCACCTTCTCCGGGATTCGGCTCACTTTGTACGATCAGCATATCGTTACAATAGATTTTGTAATCAATAATATCTGCCATAATTCTAATTTTTTGATGTTAGAGTGATGATTCAAGCGAAAGTCACAGTGAAAAATATTTTGATGAAAATGCTCAAAAGATTTCAGGATAATAAAAAAAGTATTATTTTTGCGGCTCCAAAACGGTGAATGTAGCTCAGTTGGTTAGAGCGCTGGATTGTGGTTCCAGAGGTCGCCGGTTCGAACCCGGTCTTTCACCCACACATAAAGCATCTCATATGAGGTGCTTTTTTTATTTCTTTTGGTTCGCTGTTTTGGAGTCCCCGGATTTAGCGGGAAAATTGGGCCGCAGTGTTTTTACAATAAAACATAACACAGCGTAGATTTAGTTTCATACTGACTTTGCCGG
Organism: uncultured Bacteroidales bacterium; assembly: GCA_964594665.1. Lineage (GTDB taxonomy): Bacteria > Bacteroidota > Bacteroidia > Bacteroidales > BM520 > BM520. The sequence continues at coordinate 77,073 of CAZQNY010000002.1, read as the reverse complement.
CTCCATTGTTAGTCATACTTTTGCGCTATGGGAATGAAGAAGATACAGCGAAAAGATATAATCCATAACCTTGGATTTTCAGCATTGAATGAGATACAAACTGCCACAGCAGATATGTCAGAGAAAAATTCTGACCTATTGCTGCTTGCTCCAACGGGTAGTGGAAAGACAGTTGCATATATTCTTGGTTTTCTGCCGCGTATTCATGAACAGAAAGGTGTTCAGGTTTTGATTCTTGCCCCCACACGTGAGCTGGTGTTGCAAATCGAGTCTGTTTTGAAAAAGATGAAACTTCCCTGGAAGGTGAACTCGGCCTATGGCGGTCACCCTTTCTCCACAGAAAGGGTGAATTTCATCGAGCCACCGGAAATTCTTGTGGGCACTCCGGGACGTGTTCAGGATCATTTGCAGCGCGAAACGCTGGATGCTTCCGCAATACACCATGTGGTTTATGATGAGTTTGATAAGTCGCTGGAGTTTGGGTTTTCAGAGCAGATGGAGTATATCCGGCGAAAAATGTTGAACCTAAAAAGCCAAATGTTGGTTTCGGCTACGCAGAATATTGAAATACCGTCTTTTTTGCGTTTTCATAATTATGAAACACTGGATTTTACCAATCAGGAGAGTAGCTTACTCTCATTGAAGCAAATTATTGTGCCCAAAGAGGAGAAACCTGAAGGACTATTGCAGTTTATCAATAGCCTTGATGAGGATAAAAATGTATTGGTATTTGTGAATCATCGCGATGCCTGTGATCGCATAGGTGATTATTTCCGGGTTTTCAAAATGTCATACTCTGTATTTCATGGCGGATTGGATCAGAGCCAGCGTGAACTGGAACTGACAAAATTCCGCAATGGCAGTTCCCGGGTGCTTTTATCGACTGATATCGCCTCCCGTGGTATCGATATCCCTGAACTGGATTATGTTGTCCACTATCAAATATCGCCTCAAGAGACAGTATTTACGCATCGTAATGGTCGTACTGCCAGAATGAAATCTTCCGGAACAGCACTGCTTATCCGTAGCGATGAGGATAAACTCCCTGAATATCTTTCCGAAGAACCTGAAACCCTGATTTTTGATAAAGATTGCCCGGTGAAAACAGCCAACCGGGTGACCCTCTATATAGGAAAAGGGAAAAAGGATAAGATGAATAAGATGGATATCGTAGGGGCCTTTTTGAAATTTGATTTTATGAATAAAGAGGACCTTGGACTTATTGAGGTTAAAGACTATTGTGCCTGGGTTGCAGTAAACGAGTGCAAATACAAACAACTTCTTAAAGCATCAAAGGGAATGACAATAAAGAGAATGCAACCAAAAATAGAGCTGGCGAGGTAGATCCTGTTTGCCAATAGTTTTGCATATGTATATGCATTACTATGATTCATTCGTTAAATATCTCTGTTTGACAGGAACCCTAAACACAATTTTGTACTCTACATCATTAGTTATACTTTTGAGCATCCAAAGCGGAACCACAAATTCAACAGAGCAATCGCGGTGATTACTCCTTAACGACGTAAAACAACAAGTGATGAAAAAAAGCGATGAAAGATATTCAGCATACGTAAGTATTTTGCATGAAGAACTGATGCCTGCTATGGGCTGTACTGAACCAATTGCAATAGCTTATGCCGCAGCTATGGCGCGGAAAATCATGGAAAAGACCCCTGAAAAGGTTGTAGTGGAAGCAAGTGAGAATATCATAAAGAATGTGAAAAGCGTTGTTGTACCCAATACAGGCCGATTAAAAGGTATTGAGGCTGCCGCTGCAGCAGGTATTATTGCCGGCAATGCGGATAAAGTTCTGGAGGTCATTTCTGCGGTTTCTGATGAGCAGAAAAAAGAAATAGCAACCTATTTAAACAATACTGAGATTAAGGTTCATAAGGCGAAAAGTGACTTGATTTTTGATCTTGTGGTCAATGTATATTGTGGTGAAGAATGTGCAGCAGTGCAAATATCTCATTACCATACCAACATTGTTAAAGTTACGAAAAATAATGAAACCGTACTCCATAATGCCCATTGTGACGACCTGAATACCTCCCAGACTACCGATCGCTCCTTTATGCGGGTGGCAGATATTATCGATTTTGCAGAAACCGTTGAGATTGATGATGTACGAGAGGTGTTGCAGCGTCAGATAGATTTTAATACAGCCATTGCAAAAGAAGGTATTGAAGGCGACTGGGGCGCCAACGTAGGCTCAACAATATTGAAGGCCTGGGGCGCCGACGATGTGAAGGTTCGTGCCAAAGCCATGGCCGCTGCCGGCTCTGATGCCCGTATGAGTGGCTGCGAACTGCCTGTAATCATCGTTTCAGGAAGCGGCAACCAGGGGCTTACTGCTTCACTGCCTGTTATTGAATACGCTAAAGAACTCAATGCCGGTCAGGATAAACTCTATCGTGCACTACTGGTCTCAAATCTGGTAACAATCCACCAGAAAACCAGCATCGGACGCCTGTCTGCCTATTGTGGCGCCATTTCTGCCGGAGTAGGTGCCGGAGCAGGTATCACCTGGATCTGTGGTGGTGGATTTAAAGAAGTGGCTCATACTATTGTGAACGCTGTTGCTATTGTTTCCGGTATCATTTGCGACGGCGCCAAGCCTTCCTGTGCCGGTAAAATTGCCGCAGCAGTCGAAGCCGGAATACTCGGATACCATATGTATAAAAACGGACAGCAGTTCTACGGCGGCGATGGAATCGTTACCAAAGGAGTTGAGAATACCATCAAAAACGTTGGCCGCCTGGGAAGCATTGGAATGCGCGAAACCGATAAGGAGATTATCCGCATTATGATGGGGGAGTAGAGTAGTGGGGGTGTCGGGTTGTCGGTTGTCGGTTGTCGGGTTGTCGGGTTGTCGGGTTGTCGGGTTGTCGGTTGTCGGGTTGTCGGGTTGTCGGGTTGTCGGTTGTCGGGTTGTCGGTTGTCGGGTGTCGGTTTTCGGGTTGTCGGTTGTCGGGTTATCGGTTGTCGGGTTGTCGGGTTGTCGGTTGTCGGGTTGTCGGTTGACATGACAGG
>CAZQNY010000002.1:41128-73937 GCA_964594665.1 uncultured Bacteroidales bacterium | reverse complement strand
TCGGTTGTCGGGTTGTCGGGTTGTCGGTTGTCGGGTTGTCGGTTGACATGACAGGTATCTTTCTCCAGTCAGGGCTGAATATTTATTGTAGCTTTCGTTGTTGTATTGGGTGATCCTTCGCAGCCCTGGCGAAGAAGGGTGTTGCTACTCCTGGGTAAAAGCGAATTTTACAATGTTGGCGCCCATTTTCAACGCTTTCAACCGGGTTTCTTCGCTGTCTTTATGCACGGCCTGATCTTCCCAGCCATCACCAAGATCACATTCGTATGTGTAAAAACATACCAGACGTCCTTCATAGATTAACCCAAATCCCTGTGGCGCCTTGTTGTCATGCTCATGAATTTTTGGGAGTCCTTTTTCGAATTCGTAACTCTGGTGATATATGGGATGGTCGTATGGAAGCTCTACAAAGTCCAGCTCAGGAAAAACCTTCTCCATCTGTGGCCGGATATATTCATCAAGGCCGTAGTTATCATCGATATGCAGAAATCCGCCTGCCATAAGATACTCGCGCAGGTTACGCGCCTCATCGTCGCTGAAAAGAATGTTGCCATGCCCGGTTATGTGTAGGATAGGGTAGTTGTAAATATCACTGCTCGCGGGCTCCACAATAGCATATTCAGGCGCCAGATCTGTGCCGATGTTTGCATTACAGAATGCAATAAGGTTGGGCAATGAAGTGGGGTTGGCGTACCAATCACCACCACCACGGTATTTCATCAGCGCAATTTTTGTTTGCAGCTGCCCCAGGGATACTGTGGTGGTAAGGATGAATATAAAAAGGAATGTATAGTGTTTTATCTTCATGATTTTTATTTTAAGGTGTAAATGGATGTTTCATTTAGCATTCGAATGGTATGACATGCAACAATGCCGGCAGTCTCTGTTCGTAGCCTTGCGCTCCCCAGTGAAATGGGGCTGAACCCATTTTCTGTTGCCAGTGCTGCCTCTTCGGGTGAATATCCTCCTTCAGGGCCGATCATAATTATTGCATCATTTCCTTTACAATAGCTGTTTTGCAGCAGCTTTTTTTCCATTTCTCCGCAATATGCAAAATATTTCTCTCCCTGATACTGCTGCCTGATGAAATCTTTAAATTTCATTTCCGGCTTTAATTCAGGCAAGGTTGCCTTGAGAGACTGTTTCATTGCTGATAGCAGAATTTTTTCCAGCCTTTCGGGTTTTATAACCTTGCGTTCCGAATGAAAACTATACACCGGTGTGATGGTGTCGATGCCAATCTCAGTGGTTTTTTCCAGAAACCATTCCAGCCGGTTGATGTTTTTTGTGGGCCCGATAGCAATATGAATTCTGACGGTTTTATCTTTTTTTTCTTCAATAATTTCTGTGATCCGGACTTCACATCGCTTTGGTGAAGCATTAATAATCGTACCGTTATAGAAATGTCCGTTGCCATCGGCAGAGAAAACCGCATCGCCCTGCTGCATCCGTAACACTTTGATACAGTGCTTTGATTCTTCCTCCGACATAAAGGCGGAATGGTTTTCAATATCTGGTGTGTAAAACAAATTCATAAATGCTGTTCTTACTAATGTGATAATTTTTATCTTTACGCCACCGAAATATCAATCAACACCAATGGTAAAAAAGACTACGACTAAAAACGGACCGGACAGACAAACAATTCTTACGATTATCTATACTGTCCTTACAGTGCTTGTTGTGTATCTGATACAACATCCCAAACTGTTAAACCTGCAGCTTTGGCCGCGTTATATAACTTTATCGGTGACGATTCTGTTATATTCACTGTTTTTTCTTTTTCAGAAAAAGCCCTACAAAAATACAATTAATACGTCATTATGGCGCGATCCTTTGTTTTTGTGTTATGGAGGGCTTGCTATTGTGATGGTTCTCTCGCTGATAAACACCATAAACTGGCAGAGTGAAGGTATTATGGATTCTTCGAAGTTCGTGCTGATGTTTATGTTTATGGGTATTTCATTGCTGGTTTTAAACCATAAAAACAGTCATAAGATTCTTGCAAAGGTTGCTGTTGTAACTATGCTGGGGCTTTTGATATGGGCATTGGCGCAGTATATCCCCCGGTATCTCTTTAACACTACCGGCGGGGTTCGTGATATGGATGATGTTCGTGTGAATTTTGTGCGCTCAAATCAGTATTGTATAGGTGTATTCCTGCTCCTGCCTTTTGTATTGTATCAATATATCCGTAAAGAGAAGATTTGGAATGTTTTAACCGCCATTGCTCTTTATGGTAATTTTTTCTTTTTGATTTCGATTCAAACACGTTCGGTATGGGCAGCACTGTTTATGGGGTTTGTTGTTGCCGGTTTGTTATTTATTCTTTCGGGTAAAAGGAGGCTTGGTGCAGAGCAGTTTAAATCCATAATTTTTAAGATGGTTTTTATTGTTGGTGCTGCGCTGATATTTTTTGTTGGCTCAGAGCTTTTGGCCCGCAACCTGGGGAATGCACGTTCGACAGTGACGCAAAGTGTTGAAAAGACTTTTGATAAGAAAAGCAAGTTTGGTGCGAGCTCCCGCTTGCGTCGTTGGGAAGCTACCATGCGGCTGGTAAAAGAAAAACCCCTTTTCGGAGAGGGTGCCGGTGACTGGAAGACTGTGAAGTATAAGTATGGCCTTTACGATAACAGTGTTACACCTCATAACGACTATCTGTGGGTTATGTCCGACAGTGGACTTGTGGGTTTTGTATTCTATATCCTTCTGTTTATCCTCGCCTTTATCTATCTCTTCCGTGCCTGGTACCGGGCAGAAGATCCCGACGACCGCCTGCTGGCACTTTGTCTGCTTTTTGGCCTGGTAGGATATATGGCAATCCAGTCCTTTACTTTTCCAAAGAAAGGCATGTCGCATCAGGTAATGCTGACAATATATTTCACCTATGCAATCATTCTTAGAGGCAGAACACGCCAAAAACAGGGTCAGAATATTCCTCAATGGGTTTTAACTACGGTTTTAATAGCCAATTTAGTTATTCTGCCCTTTATGCTGACTTTCGCAAGTATTCGTCTGAAATCTGAACATGCAGAGCGTATTGCATTGGTTCACAGAGCTAAAGGTGATCATAAGAATATTATTAAATATATGACAGAGGCCAACAACAAGTGGTCGAATATTGATCCTTTTAATCATTCAATTTCATCATATATTGCTGAATCACATTATTACCTGGAGGAACATAATGAAGCCATTAAATTTTATACTCAGGCATTACGTGAGAGCCCGTATAACCCAAATTACTGGGTCAACAGGGCAATGGCATACAGTAAGCTGGATTTTAATGATAAAGCTTTGAAAGACTTGAATATGGCCATAAAAATTCAACCTGAATATCAGCTTGCACTGACTAATAAGGCTGTTATTTTGTTTAATGCAAAAGAATACGATGCTGCCAGTGAAATACTATATCATATATTAGAGATTAACCCTCGTGCCGGGAAAGCACATTATATGATGGGGCTGGTGCATATTAACCGTCAACAGGTAGATGAAGCCTGTGCCTATTTTCAGGATGCTGTAAAATATGGGTTTAAAGATGCGCAGAAATATATTGATGCCTATTGCAAAACGACAGCAAAATAACTTTTTTGTTTTGGTTCTCATTAAAAGCCGGATTTCAATGAATGACTTCCGGCTTTCATTTTTTTAATAAAACATATTGATGTGTTTTGTGTTTTATGTGTGAATTTTAAATGTATGATAAGCAGATTTTTTAAGGTTATAAATCACCGTGATGTGGTTTTAACACTGGCGATAATTACCGGTTTACTTATGGGCGATCATAGCCGCTTTCTTGGTGATATATCTGTATGGATACTGGCATTGGTGATGGTTTTTAGTACATTAGGGTTTTCTTTTCGCGACTGGATACCGTTTCAGAAGCCAGGGAAGGAGATTGGAGTAGCCTTATTTCTGAACTATGTTGTTTTTGGTGGTATTGTAATTGCTTTTGCATATTTATTACCTTCAGGGGGCGATTTTGATGCGCTACGTCATGGATTGATAATCATTGCTGCTGCTCCGGCCGGCCCCAGTATTGTCGCTTTTACCATACTTCTGAAAGGCGATGCTTCCTATAGCGTAAATGGTGTTTTTGGAATTACGCTTGCTGCACTGGGCGTTACTCCCTTGCTGCTTTTTCTCTTTCTCGGCGTCTCTGATGTAACCCCTGCAATGATCCTTCCTTTGCTTGTAAAGCTTATTATTTTCCCCATCATAATAAGTCGTTTTTTGCGGCATTCAAAGATTGTGAATTATGCAAAGCGGGCACAATCCACGGTGGTGAAATGGGGCTTTTTTCTTGTTATTGTTCCTACAATTGGATTGAGTCGCGATGTTATTTTTGCTGAACCTGTTCTGGTCCTGTGGATGGCAGCTATCTTCACGATTGCGGTTTATGGCCTTGGCGGGATATATTTTTTAATAATGCGTAAAAAGCAAAATCCCGAAAGGTTAATTTCCGGGATTCTGCTTACCGTGATAAAATCATCGGCTTTTTCAGCTGTTGTAGCCCTTAATTTTTTTCCTGATGCAGTAACTGCGTTGCCCAGTGCTGTTTTATCGGTTTTTGTTACGACTTTTTATATTACGTTCAGTCAGTTTTCTCACCGGTTTATTAAGGCATCAGTTTAATTATTGCTTTGGCGTGCCATCATGGCATCCATAGCGATTTTCCCAGTATTTGATGGCCTGAAAAGCAAGTATTAATGTTGCAATGATTAGCGCGGGCCAGCTGAATAAGTATATTACTTGTGTTAGCATGATGTCGGGTTTTAGTAAATGTGAATATCTTCGTTTAATTCATCCTTGCTGATACGTTTTTTGTTCATATTTTTCCATACATAATAAATGTACAACACTACTACCGGTACCAATAAAGAAACATAACTCATAACCTTTAGTGTGTATGGACTTGATGAACTGTTTTCGATTGTTAAACTACTTTGCAGATCAAAGTTCGATGGGTAATAGGAGGTGTTGTTTAGTCCTGCAATAAGGAATAATGCCATTACCGTTAACACAGTTCCTGTTCCTGTAATCCAGAATGCATAGCGGTTTTTGTCGGTCATGCCTTTTACAATTCCACCCAAAACAGCAAGTACTCCCATTAAAAACATTATACCCACCAGTGGCATATCTATCAGGTTGTGAAGATATTTAAATGCCTCCATTTGTACATTTCCTGTATTGGAATTGTATGCAAATCCGGGTTTTATGAGCAGCGTTATTGCAAAATAGAGAAAAAAGATCAGAAAAGGCAGTGAATTTATTAACAGCGCCTTTTTGCTGCGGTTGGCAATATTGTCATCATCAATTGTGTTAATAAAATACAACAAGCCAAGTATTCGGGCAAGAAAAAACACAGCCAGTCCCAGAGCTACATTACGGAAGTTCAGCACCGCTTCAAGGCCATATGCAGGGTGTTCCCATTGTGAAAAGTTTGTCACAGGATCAACACTAAAATTCGATCCGGTGAAAAAAGTTCCTACAGCTGTACCTATTAAGACGGTACCCAGAACACCGTTTAAAAACAGAAAAACATCATAGGTTTTGGTGCCAAAAAAGTTGTTGGGCTTACTTCTGAACTCATACGAAATGGCCTGAATGATAAAACTGAATAATATAGCAATCCAAACCCAGTAAGCACCTCCAAAACTTGTGGAATAGAATAATGGGAAAGAGGCAAAAAAAGCACCTCCAAAAGTTACCAGTGTAGTGAATGTTAATTCCCATTTTCGTCCCAGTGTATTTATCAAAAGTGACTTTTCTTCCTTGTTTTTTGCAAAATCCAGCAAAAAGGTCTGTCCTCCCTGTACAAACATCAGAAAAACCAGTAAAGCTGCCAGTAAAGCAATGATGACCCACCAGTACTGCTGCAATGCGAGATGTGATAAATTTTCAAACATATTAATTTCCTCCCTCTTTTGGTCCTATTTTGATTTGTTTAAGCATAATACCGACCTCTGCGATAGCCAGCCCGGTAAAAATCAGGGCGAAAAGCACAAATGTCAGTTTCACGGCATCTGCATTAAGCTTCGATACAGCTACCATTGTAGGCATGATATCCTGAATAACCCACGGTTGGCGCCCCATCTCAGCAACGGTCCAGCCCATCTGCGAGGCCAGAAATGTTGCCGGGATCATTATTATTCCTGCATATAGTAACCATCGTTTTCTGGCTACCCTGTTCGTAAGGCTCATAAATAATGCGATTACAAAAAAGAATACAAACAGAAAACCTAAGCCCACCATGATGTGGAAACTATAGAATGTTACCGGAACATTCGGGATTAGCGCGTTGACATCCTCATCAAAATAGCCATAACCGAAATATTCAAAATTATCTTCAAAAAGAGTTCTGGATTCAGCAGCAGCCATCAGGTTACCTTCCTCCATAAATCTTTTGTAGTCGGAGAGTGCTTTTATTGATATTTTTCCTTTTTCGATTTTTTCCGATACAGGGAGAATTCCCTGCTCCCGGTTTCCGTATATCAGGTCTTTTACTCCGGGAACAAATGCATCAAAATCACGATACGCCAGGTAGGAGAGAAGTCCGGGGAAATGAATCTTCATTACATGTTCTTTATGTCCTCTGTTTTCCGCATTTTCTGCTTTTTTAAGGAAACTGAAAACAACCAGATCGGCACGTTCTTCACCTTCATAGAGCCCTTCCATTGCAGCAAGTTTCATGGGTTGATGCTGTGCCACCTGATATGCTGAGCCATCACCGGTGCCAACAGTTGCTACTGATGCCAGTAAACCAAAAACCGATGCAATGATAATGCTTTTCTTTGCCATGATAACATGGCGCTTACGGAGCAAATACCAGGAACTTATACCAATAACGAATGCTGAGGCATAAACATAGGATGAAAAAATCGTATGTAGAAATTTGTTTATTGCTACAGGATTTAAAAATACTTCCCAGAAATTGAGCATCTCATTACGGGCTGTATCAGGGTTAAAGAACATGCCAGCAGGGTTTTGCATCCAGCCGTTGGCAACAAGAATCCATAGAGCTGATAAGTTTGAACCAATAGCTACCAGCCAAGTTGATGTAAGATGAAACTTCTTACTTACCTTATTCCAGCCAAAAAACATTACCGCAATAAATACCGATTCCAGGAAAAAAGCCATAATACCTTCTATGGCCAGTGGAGCCCCAAATATGTCTCCCACAAACCAGGAATAGTTTGACCAGTTTGTCCCAAACTCAAATTCCATTATAATACCTGTTGAAACCCCTATTGCGAAGTTTACACCAAATAAAATCATCCAGAATTTTGTTGCCTGCTTCCACTCCTGTTTCCCTGTCCTGACGTAGAAAGTCTCCATAATTGCAAGTATCCATGTCAGCCCCAGCGTTAGAGGCACGAAAAGCCAGTGGTAATATGCCGTTAACGCAAATTGCGCCCGCGACCAGTCTACCAGTGTTAAATCAATGTTTTCCATATTGTTATTATTGTATTGTGATTTGCTCTATTAGATAATCGCTTCGATTCACGCTCGTAATAAAAATAGAAAATATCTGAGAAATAGTTATTGTTTTTTCCCGACTCATTTGCCCAGTTTGGTTTTATAATTGTTCAAATCCGCCTTTAGAACAACAATCCCGCGGGTTTTGTTCTACCCTTTTTTATTATTTATAATAATTCTCATTTAGATCTACTTTACATGTATTCGATGTATGCAAAGCATCATCTGTATTGCAAACTATGGTGTTACCCATCGAATAAATTTTTATATTTGTTAGGATACTAAGATTGTGGAAGATATACATGGCATATTACAACGTTTTTGGGGGTATCCCGGTTTTCGGCCGCTTCAGGAGGATATTGTCCGTTCGGTATTACATGGTGATGATACCCTTGCTTTGCTGCCCACCGGAGGAGGTAAGTCCATATGTTTTCAGGTCCCCGGCCTGGCACTTCCGGGGCTGACACTGGTGGTGTCGCCGCTTATTGCGCTGATGAAAGATCAGGTTGAAAACCTTAAAAAACGAAATGTTAAGGCGGCAGCGTTATATTCGGGTATGAGCAAACGCGAGCTCGGTAATGTGATAGATAATGCAGTAAATGATAACCTTAAATTCTTGTATCTCTCTCCTGAGCGTCTGAAATCCGATACTATCCGATTGAACCTTGAGGCAATGAAAATCAGTTTGATAGCTGTTGATGAAGCGCACTGTATTTCACAGTGGGGTTATGACTTCAGGCCGCCCTACCTGGAAATTGCCGAAGTGCGACAAATGCTTCCCGGCATTCCTGTTATGGCTTTGACCGCCACGGCAACGCCCGAAGTTGTAGAAGATATTCAGGATAAACTGCTTTTTAAAGAACGCAATGTATTTCAAAAGAGTTTTGAACGCCCAAACCTTACTTATGTCGTGTATAAAGAAGAAGATAAGTATGGTAGAATGCTGAAAGTTTTTAAGGGCGTTCCCGGTACCGGCATTGTTTATGTCAGAAACCGAAAACGGACCCGGGAAGTGGCTGAATATCTTGCTTCTGCGGGTATTTCTGCAACTTTTTATCATGCCGGATTGCCTTCGCATTTGCGTGACCAACGCCAAAAACAGTGGATTAATGGCGAAATAAGGGTTATGGTTTCAACAAATGCATTTGGTATGGGTATTGATAAACCTGATGTGCGTTCTGTTGTTCATCTTGATATACCTGATAACCTGGAAGCTTATTTCCAGGAAGCAGGAAGAGGCGGACGAGATCTCAAACGTTCTTATGCGGTGATACTATACGATAATCAGGACATTGCAAACCTTGAACGTAACTTTGAAACCACTTTCCCCAATCTTAAAGATATCCGAACTGTTTACAAGGCATTGACGAATTATGCAAAACTGCCTGTTGGCGGTGGTAAGGATGTCTCCCTGGATTTTAACCTCACTGAGTTTGCAATGCACTACCGATTGCCATCTGCCATAGCTTTCAGCGCATTGAAAATTCTTGAAAAAGAAGGACTCCTGCAGCTTAATGAAGCTATGCTTGCACCCTCCCGCCTGATGTTTACTGTGTCAAAAGAAGACCTTTATCGCTTTCAGGTGGAGCATATTAAATACGATGGTTTGGTAAAGCTTCTTTTAAGGTCTTATTCAGGTGTCTTTTCCTCTTATGTTGTTATCAATGAACAGGCTCTGGCGCAAAAGGCAGGTATTAAAACGGACCAGCTTATTTTTGGCCTTAATAAATTAATGGCTTTTGAAATTGTTGACTATGTCCCTGCTTCGGATAAACCTCAGATAGTATTTCTTTCGCCAGTAATGCTTCCAAAGGATATCACCATCAGTAAAAATGTATATAAAAACAGAAAAGAAGCTGCGCGCAAAAGGATTGATGCAATCCGCGAATATGTTGAGACTGCCGATGAATGTCGCAGCAAAATGTTACTGTCCTATTTTGGTGAAAAAAATGCAGCCCTCTGCGGAACATGCGATTTTTGTCGTAAAGATAAATCAACCCTCAATAAAGTCCTTTTCGATGCCATTGCGGTCAGAATACGGAAGTTGTTACTTACAAAGCCCTGTTCTGTTGATGAGCTTGCCGTTGAAGCCAATGACATAAAATCTGAGCACTTGATAAATGTTTTACAATATCTTCTTGACCGGAAATGGATTGCACTGGATTATAAAATGAAATACCGCTGGCTCAAAAAATAAAAGCTGCCCGGGAAAGGACAGCTTTTGTATTATAAAGAATAGATATTCAGAATAATTAGAATTTGGCAACCTGTGTTTTGTCGTATTTGCCTGCTTCAAGTTTTGCACGAACCTCTTTGAAAGCATTAAGAGTGTATTCCACATCTTCCATTGAGTGAGCTGCTGTAGGAATGATACGAATAAGGATTGTTCCTTTTGGTACCACAGGATAAATAACGATAGAAGTAAAAATTTTGTAGTTGGCTCTTAAATCATGTGTTATCTGAGTTGCTTCTTCAACAGTACCGTTAAGAAATACAGGAGTTACACACGATTCTGTTACGCCAAGGTTAAAGCCCAGATCGCGGAGTCCGCCCTGCAGTGCATTAACAATTTTCCAGAGTTTTTCTTTATGCTCAGGTTCAGAACGCAGCATATCAAGGCGCTTTAACGAACCAATTACAATGGGCATAGGAAGTGATTTGGCAAAAATCTGCGAACGCATGTTATAGCGGAGGTAATCGATGATTTCGCTGTCGGCAGCAACGAAAGCGCCGATGCCGGCCATGGCCTTGGCGAAAGTGGAGAAATAAACATCGATTTCATCCTGAACACCATAGTGTTCACCTGTACCGGCACCTGTAGCTCCCATAGTACCAAAACCGTGAGCATCATCCACAAGCATGCGGAAGTTGTATTTTTTCTTCAGTGCTGCAAGGTCTTTGAGGTTTCCCAGGTCTCCGGCCATCCCGAAAACACCTTCTGTAATCAGCAGTATTCCACCGCCGGTTTTTTCTGAAAGCCTGGTGGCACGCTGGAGCTGCTTTTCACAGTTTTCCATGTCGTTATGTGGAAAAACAAAGCGTTTGCCCAGGTGCATACGCAGGCCGTCGATGATACAGGCATGAGATTCAGAATCGTATACCACTACATCATTTCTGTCGATCAGAGAATCGATGATTGAAAGCATTCCCTGGTATCCAAAATTAAGCAGATAAGCAGATTCTTTTTGTACAAATGAAGCCAGCTCCTCTTCCAGCTGAACATGGTATTTTGTCTGTCCTGACATCATCCTTGCACCCATGGGATATGCAAGGCCCCACTCTTTCGCGGCTTCGGCATCCACACGGCGTACCTCAGGATGGTTGGCAAGACCCAGGTAGCTGTTCAAACTCCACACCAGCATCTCTTCACCACGGAATTTCATGTGTGATCCTAATTCACCCTCAAGCTCCGGAAACATGTAGTATCCAAAGGCATCTTCTCCATATTGACCCAATGGGCCGAAATTTTTCTTTATTTTATCAAAAATATCCATAATATAGTGGCTTTGATTGTTATTTCTGTCGTGCAAAGCTAAAAACTATTTTGATATCCCCCGATTTGACTGATCACTGTTTTTGCTTTTTTATTAACATAATACGTAGTATTGGTTTTTTCTTTAATTTGGCAAAAAATTTTAAACCATGGCCTCTAACAGTTTTGTGACAATCGATTATGTAGTCTTTTTTGCATACATTGCATTAATAATTTTTATTGGATTGTGGGTTTCACGCTCCAAAGACAAGGAACGGACCTCACAGGATTACTTTCTTGCCAGCAAATCATTGACATGGTGGGCAATCGGTGCCAGTCTCATAGCAGCTAATATTTCAGCTGAACAAATGATAGGTATGTCGGGAAGTGGATATGCTATCGGGTTGGGTATTGCATCCTACGAATGGATGGCCGCCATCACGCTTATCCTGGTTGGAAAGTTCTTTTTACCCATTTTTATCGAAAAGAAAATTTATACCATGCCGCAATTTCTTGAGCAGCGGTATGATGGCCGTGTACGAACAGCAATGGCAGCCTTCTGGTTACTGGTGTACGTATTTGTAAACCTTACCTCCGTACTTTATCTGGGTGCACTGGCAATGAACACCATTATGGGTGTACCTATGCTATGGGGAATTATCGGGCTGGCTCTTTTCGCTGCCGTGTATTCTATCTATGGCGGATTGAAATCCGTTGCATGGACCGATGTTATCCAGGTTGTTGTACTTATTGGTGGCGGTCTGATTACTGCCTATCTGGCCCTGAGTGCTGTCGCTGACGGTGAAGGCCCCGTAAAAGGATTTGCCATGCTTTTGGAACAGGCCCCTGAAAAATTTGATATGATCCTGAGCAAAGATCACCCCAGCTACAAGGAACTTCCCGGTATTGGAGTCATAATTGGCGGTATGTGGATTGCCAATATCTCTTACTGGGGTTTTAACCAGTACATTATTCAACGCGGACTGGCAGCAAAAAATATACGTGAAGCGCAGCGGGGAGTCCTCTTTGCAGGCTACCTGAAGCTTTTGATCCCTCTTATTGTTGTTATTCCGGGAATCGCAGCATTCGTGATTACCAATGGCGATCCATCGGTTATTAATCCTCCGGATCAGGCATATCCATGGCTGCTTCATAATTTTGTTCCTGCAGGTATTAAGGGGCTTGCTTTTGCTGCTCTTACTGCTGCTATTGTTTCTTCTCTGGCCTCAATGCTGAATTCAACATCTACCATTTTTACAATGGATATCTTTAGAAATTATATCGATAAAGAATCCAGCGAGAAAAAACTGGTTCGTGTGGGGCGTTTAACAAGTATAGCAGCACTCATTATTGCTGTGCTTACCGCCCGCCCCTTGCTTGGGGGCCTTGATCAGGCGTTCCAGTATATTCAGGAGTTTACCGGTTTTGTAACACCGGGTGTTTGTGCCATCTTCCTGATGGGATTTTTCTGGAAAAAAACTTCCGCAAATGCCGCTTTATGGAGCGCTATACTTACCATCCCTTTGTCATTCCTCTTTAAGCTGGCATGGCCCTCATTGCCTTTTATCGATAGAATGGGGCTTGTTTTTATCCTTATCGTTATTATTGCTGTTCTTATCAGTCTTTATGATAATAAAATGAAGAATGATGCAAAGGCCGTCGACCTCCATAAAGGGTTGTTTTACACCGATCATAAGTTTAATATTAGTGCCATAGGAATATTGATTATCACAACAGTATTGTATATTTTGTTTTGGTAACTTTGTAAAATGGAAACAACAAATCAACGTCGTATGGGCACCGCACCGGTGTTTTTTACGGCCATTTCAACTATTCTGGGCGCAATACTGTTTTTGCGCTTTGGATGGGCGACAGGTACCCTGGGCTTTTGGGGGGTTATACTGATAATCCTTATCGGGCATATGGTTACCCTGCCAACCGCCTTAAGTATATCTGAAATAGCAACCAATAAACGTGTTGAAGGGGGAGGAGAGTATTTCATTATTTCCCGTTCCTTTGGTTTGAATATTGGTGCAACCATTGGTATGGCTCTGTATCTTTCTCAGGCCATATCGGTAGCTTTTTATGTCATCGCCTTTACAGAAGCTTTTGCGCCTCTGTTCGATTGGGCAAAAGAGGTACATGGTCTTGATTTACCACGCCAGGTTGTGAGTTTGCCGGTAATGGCACTTCTGAGTATCCTGATTCTTAAAAAAGGTGCCGGCCTGGGAGTGAAAATGCTTTATTGGGTTGTAGGTATCCTTGCGATTTCCCTGGTGATGTTTTTTCTTGGATCTACCGATTATGCCTCAGCGGCTGAGCTTAACATCTTTGAAAAATCTATGCGCAATGGCAATATGTTTTTTATTGTCTTTGCCATCTGTTTTCCGGCTTTTACAGGAATGACTGCCGGAGTAGGCCTTTCCGGCGATTTAAAGAACCCCGGAAAGTCCATTCCCCTGGGCACAACACTGGCGACTATAACCGGAATGGTGATATATTTCTTTATTTCCTATAAACTGGCCATCTCTGCAAGTCCCGAAGATCTTGTTAACGACCAGTTGATAATGAGTAAGATTGCCTTGGGTGGAGGAATAATTATTCCTTTGGGGCTTGCTGCCTCAACAATATCTTCTGCCCTGGGCTCGGTGATGGTGGCTCCAAGAACTTTGCAGGCACTGGCGAAAGATAATTCGTTGCCCCTGAAAGCATTGAATCGTTCGATGGATAAAGGTAAAGGTGAAACCAATGAACCATACAATGCTTCTTTGCTGACCATTATCATTGCTTTTGTATTTGTTGCGCTGGGAAATGTGGATGCAGTTGCGGAGATCATATCCATGTTCTTTATGATTACTTATGGGTCATTGAATCTGATATCATTTCTCAATCACTTTGCTGCCAATCCCGGCTACAGGCCATCCTTCCGAAGCCGTTGGTGGCTTTCACTGTTGGGCTTCCTGCTAAGTATTTATATGATGTTTAGTATTAATACCCTTTATGCCGTTCTTGCTGTTGTGCTCATGGTAGGACTTTATTTTATTGTGGTGGCGCAGCATAAAGATCGTAAAGGTATGGTCGCCTTGTTCAGAGGTGTGATTTTTCAGCTGAACCGCCGCCTGCATCTTTATCTTCAAAATGAATCAGCGAGAGGCGAAAATGAAACCTGGCGCCCGGCAGTAGTATGTGTGAGTACCGACTCCCTGCAACGCGACAATGCACTGAACCTTATGTCGTGGATAAGTCATAAATATGGTTTTGGAACCTTTATACATCTCTTTAAAGGCTATTACAGCCGTAAAACCAAAGAACAGGCTGAGGAAATTAAAAATGTTCTGCTGGAGCGATCCACTTCGCGAAAAGGACAAATTTATATTGATACGCTTATCTCACCATCTTATACCTCTGCAATAGCTCAGGTTATTCAGCTGCCTGCTGTTACCGGCAAGGAAAATAATATGGTTATTTTCGATTTTGATAAATCGAATCCTGTGAACCTGCATCAGATAACGGATAATTTTAATCTTGTAGCTGCCGCAGGTTGCGACGTATGTGTGCTTGGCTGCAGCCAGGTAGCCAATCCATCACGCAAAAGAAGAAATATTCATATCTGGATACAGAAAAGTGACCCCGATAATGCAAACCTGATGATTCTTTTGGGTTACGTTATATCTGCTCATCCCTACTGGCGAAGGTCAAAGATCTCTATTTTTGATGTTTGCGACCCGGATACAGTGATTGAAGAGCGTCAGTATCTTGAAGAATTGCTCCGCAGCGGCCGACTGCCAATTACTGCCCGTAATGTTAAGGTTATAGAAAAAAATCCTGAAAGAAATATTCGCAGTGTTATGGGTGAATACTCAAAAGATGCTGACCTTACTGTTATGGGCTTCCGGTCTGATCAGGTAAAGCATGAAGGTGAGGATGCATTCCTGGGATTTGACGGGGTAGGTGAGCTACTATTTGTGAACTCAAGGGCAGCAAAAAATATTGAATAATGATTTCAGCTGTTGTTTATTTAAAATTATTATCTACTTTTGAAGTCAAATAAAAGACAAAATGAAAAATACGTGCAAATTTTGGTGGTGGTTCCTGATAACATGATGTTACCGGAATAATCCATTGTGCACTTAAAATATGTATGGCCATCGGAAAATCCGGTGGCCTTTTTTTATCTCAAAAATTTAAATTATGAAAACAAAACGATGGCATGGACATGAGATTATTTTACAAAGAAAAGTGCTTTACAGAAATATTCATGAACCATTAAATAAACATAAAAATGACATATATCGATCACTATCAGATAATTAACAACGAACAATTTACGGCCGAAAATGGCTATTACGGAATCTATGGCGGAAGACATGTCCCTCCTGTTCTTCAGGTTAAATTACAGCAATTACGCGAGGCTTTTTTGCAGGCTGTATCCGACACAACCTTTACCGAAAAGTTTCTCCATGTTTTACAACAATACACAGGTCGCCCATCACCTCTCTATTATGCTTCCCGGTTATCAGAGGCGGTAAATTCCAAAATATACCTCAAGCGGGAAGATCTCAACCACACCGGATCACACAAGATAAATAATACCATAGGACAGATTTTACTGGCTTCGCGAATGGGAGCAAAAGACATTATTGCTGAAACCGGAGCGGGACAGCACGGTGTGGCAACAGCAACGGCAGCTGCCTTTATGGGAATGAAGTGCACGGTGTTTATGGGTGCAGAAGATGCTTCACGACAGGCTATGAATGTGCGTAGAATGGAACTTCTGGGAGCAAAAGTAATTACCACATCCCAGGGGCGTGGGACGTTAAAAGATGCTGTTGATGCGGCGTTGGGGTATTACATTGAACATCCGGAGAGCTATTATCTGCTGGGGTCTCAGGTAGGCCCGGATCCATACCCCGAAATGGTGGGCTTTTTCCAGTCAGTTATAGGTAAAGAGGCCCGCAAGCAGATTATAGAACAGGAAGGCCGGCTGCCGGATTCACTTTTTGCCTGTATCGGCGGTGGCTCAAATGCCATAGGTCTCTTTGGTGCTTTTCTCAACGATGGGCATGTCGCTATGCATGCTGCAGAAGGAGGGGGCAAAGGATTTATTCCCGGAGAAACGGCTGCTACACTGTCGATGGGCAAACCTTTAACCTTTCAGGGAACCTACAGCTATGTGCTATGTGATGATAACCACCAGGTTCTTCCTTCACAGTCGATTGCTGCAGGCCTGGATTATCCCGGTGTCAGCCCGCAACATGCCATGCTCCGTGATACAGGCCGTGCCAAATACCACCTGATAACCGATTCGGAAGCCCTGGAAGCCTTTTCTTTCTTATCAAAAACAGAAGGGATTATCCCTGCTGTTGAGTCAGCACATGCTGTAGCCCTGGCAATGAAAATGCTCAGGGGTAAAAGTGAGGAGACGGCAATCATAAATCTTTCTGGTCGCGGCGATAAGGATGTCTCCCGCAATCTGTAACATTCTGTATTTTGTAATTCCTGAATAAGTATCTTTGCCGGATTATGGCAGAGAAAATTACAAACCGCAGAATCTGGAACCTTGCCTATCCCATTATCCTGGGCGGTGTAGCCCAGAATATTGTACTGGCAACCGATACTGCTTTTCTGGGTCGTCTGGGAGATGTAGCGCTGGGAGCTGCAGCTCTGGGCGGCCTGTTCTATTATATCGCTGTTTTCGTTGCCAATGGTATTGGCGTCGGTAGCCAGATTATTATGTCACGCAGGTTTGGTGAACGTAATTATTCCCTAATCGGTGACGTAATGGCTCAGACAGGATTGATGATTACTGCGCTGGCATTGATCCTCTTTTGCGCACTTTATTTTTTTAGTTCTGCGTTTTTTGCTGCCAGTATCGATTCTGTTGCCGTACAGAGTGCTACATCCGGATTTCTGAAATACCGCGCTTTTGGCGTTTTCTTTGCCACCTTTAATGTTATGATGAGAGCCTTTTTTATCTCCATTCATCGTACGAAGGTAATAACAGTAACTACAGTACTCATGGGTGTGGTAAATATAATTCTGGATTATGGACTGATTTTCGGACGCTTTGGAATGCCGGAAATGGGTGTTGAGGGTGCTGCCCTGGCAAGTGTTATTGCCGAGGCTACTGCTTCTGTATTTCTTTTAATCTATATTAAAACAGCTGTTTCAGGAGCCCGTTACAACCTTCATTTTACTTTCGCCCCTCAGTGGGAACGTTTAAGGCGGATTATGAGGGTTTCTGCACCGGTTATGTTACAGAATTTTTTAAGCATGGCAGGGTGGTTTGTGTTTTTTCTTTTTGTAGAACACCTTGGAGAACAGCAGCTGGCAGTGAGTAATATTGTCCGTAGTATCTATATGATTATTCTAATTCCGGTGTTTGGCTTCGCGTCAGCAGCTGCTACACTGGTGAGTTTTCTCATTGGAGAGGGACGTCAGGATCAGGTGCCTGTATTACTGAGGCGAATTGTTACTATGGTCGTTGGCGCAACACTTGCAATGCTGATTCCTGTGACTCTTTTCCGCGACAGCCTTCTTCATATCTACACGAATAGTGCAGCGTTAATATCTTTATCCTATGCTCCGGTATTGGTAATCAGTGGCTCGGCGGTATTCCTTGCTGCCGCATTTACACTTTTTCAGGGTGTCAGTGGTACCGGAAATACGCACGTTAGCCTCTTAATCGAAGGATCAGTGCTTGTAATCTACCTTTTCTCTATCTGGATTTTTGTTTATCGTTTTGAGTTTTCCCTGCCTCTGGTCTGGACTGCCGAATATATCTACGCCCTCCTCCTGGGTGGCATATCACTGTTGTATCTGCTAAAAGGTAGATGGCACGATAAGGTAGTTTGATATCTTCAAAGCACATAATTCTTATGTATATATCGAACTATTTAAATTTGTAGTTGTTTCTTATTTTGAATAGATATAAATTAGCAGCGAAAATTGTATAAGCAGATGTTCAACATAAAATCAATAGCAGCAACACTTGTCTCGCTTGTCGTATTATTGGCAAGCTCAGGGTTTACTGTATATGAACATCACTGCTCAAAGATGAATACTACTCAGGTTTCTGTAATTGTGGATCTTACAGAGTGTGCACATACAATGCCTGAAGATTTTGATCATGATCATGATACGAACGATCATGCATGTTGTTCGCATCATTCTGATACTGAGCAGGGAGCTCCGGTTGTATGCGAAATTGAAGATATAAACGATGATTTTGAGAATTGTTGTAACACAGAAAAGAAATATTACAAATTAATTGAAAAGTTTGATCTTCAGCATTTTCAGAATCAGATAAAACTACAGTTTGTACCTGTACTTCTGGCAGTCATTGAATCACAGTACCTGCCTTTACTGCCTGCCGATTTTCAACAGCAGATAATTTCCGATTCCGGGCCACCGTTATTATATGGTGTACATCTAATTAATTTTATTCAGCAATATAAATATCACATTTAGTAATTATTAGCATCTGTTTGATGATGGTATTGAGCCATCCGAAAATGTATTGTATAATAATTTAAAGAATATGTGATGAAAAAATATTATTCAGGGTTTATTATCCTGATTCTGTTCCTAACAGTATGCGGTTATTCTCAGGAGCTTACAGGTGTTGTTCTGGAACCTTTGGAAGGAGGAACATCCGCTATCCCGGGTGTAAATGTTTACTGGGCAGGAACTACCGAAGGTGTTGTGACTGATGAAACGGGAAGGTTTGTTATTCACCCATCTGCCGGCGATGAAAATTTGCTGGTGGTAAGTTTTGTTGGCTATGCAAATGATACTGTTCGTGTTGATAATGGCGAGAATAATCTTGAAATAATCCTGTCCCGTAACAAAGTGCTCGGAGAGGTAGAAGTTGTTTCCCGGGCTGCCGGAACAACCATAAGTCGTTTTGATCCGCTTACAGTGCAGAATATCTCAGGCGCAGAGCTGCATAAGGCTGCATGTTGCAACCTTGGAGAAAGTTTTGAAACCAACGCTTCTGTTGACGTTCATTACAGTGATGCTGTTACCGGTGCCAAACAGATTCAGCTGCTTGGCCTTGCAGGGGTATACAGCCAGTTGATGACCGAGAATATTCCCAATATGTACGGTTTGGCAACCACTTATGGCCTGGGTTATATCCCCGGGAGCTGGATGGAGTCGATCCAGGTGAGTAAAGGTGCTGCCTCGGTTCTTGATGGCTATTCTTCTATAACCGGGCAAATCAACACCAATACAAAAAATCCTGCTGATTCCGAGAAGCTCTTTTTTAATGCTTTGGTAAACAACAAGGGAAAGCATGAGGCGAACCTTACCAGTGCCATAAAAATTGACAACAAATGGAGCACTTCTGTTATGCTCCATGCCGAAAACAGTCCGCTTGCCCATGATAACAATGATGATGGCTTTGTGGATATGCCTTTGATCCGTCAGTACAATGTTATGAATCGATGGAAGTATTTTGCCGGAAATGGTTTTATGGCTCAGGCGGGCGTTAAGTATATTGATGAAAAGCGTCAGGGTGGCCAGATGGACGCTTTTACAGGAGAATCCATATTGCCTCGCATTTGGTCGCTGGGAATTGATACCCGCAGGTTTGAGGCTTTTTATAAAATGGGCTATGAGGTTCCCGGTAATGAGGATATGAATATGGCCTTCAAAGCATCAGGATCATGGCATGAGCAAAAGTCCTTTTTTGGTGATAATCAATACGATGCGTCTGAAACAAGTATTTACGCCAATTATATTTTTCAGAATAAATTTATTAATCAGCACCATAAATATGCTACAGGTGTAAGCTTTTTATATGATGATTATAACGAGGTTTTTAATGACAGCCTTTTTTTGAAAACTGAAATCGTTCCCGGAGCATTCTTTCAGTATACCTTTAATAATTTTAAGTTACCTATTATTATTGCGGGTTTGCGTGCTGATTACCACAATATCCATGGTCTCTTCTTTACGCCGAGGCTTCATATGCGTTATTCTTTTAACGAACAGAATATTGTGCGCGCCTCAGCAGGCAAGGGTTACCGTACAGCGAATGTGTTTTCAGAAAACAGCTATCTCTTTGCCAGTAGCAGAACCATTCGTGTTCTTGAGGATCTGGAGATGGAGGAGGCCTGGAATTATGGCATTAACTATACCCATTATCGTGATATTCATGACCGTGAGTTGATGGTAAACATTGAGTTTTATCGGTCTTCTTTTATCAATCAGGTGATTATCGATATGGATAGTGATGTCTCCTCTGTGCGTATTTATAACCTGAAAGGAGATTCTTATTCCAATGTTTTTCAGTTTGAAAGCCGGTATGAGCTTGTAAGAGGAATGGATGTTTTACTGGCATATCGCTGGCAGGATGTAAAATATACCCTCAGTGAAGAGCTTGTGGAGAAACCTTTGGCAACGAGATATAAAGCCTTGTTCAATGTATCGTATGCTACCCATTTAAAAAAATGGCAGTTTGATTATACTGCTATTCTTAATGGCGATCAGCGACTTCCGGATACAAGGAGCAACCCACAGGAATATCAGCGTCCTGACATGGCGCCGGCATATCTGATTATGAATGCACAAATCACGAAATTTTTCCGGTATTGGAATATTTATCTCGGTGCCGAGAACCTTACCGGATATACACAAGATAACCCCATTATTGCAGCCAATGACCCTTTTAGCAACTATTTTGATGCTTCTATGGTCTGGGGCCCTTTAATGGGACGAAAATTTTATTTAGGAATACGAATTAATCCATTTTATTAATCCTTAAAATTAAACAACATGAAAACAACATTGAAAATTGCCTCTGCTGCTTTTGCCCTTCTTTTTATGGTCGCTTTGGCGCCTCAGGCATTTGCAGATGGCAAGAAAACAGAGAAAACACAGATTTCAGCTAAAGTAGATTGCAATGGATGCAAAACTAAAATTGAGCACCATATGGCTTTTGAAAACGGTGTTAAAGATGTGGTTGCTGATGTGGAAACAAAAATTGTAACCATTGAATTCGATCCTTCAAAGACAAACCCTGAAAAGCTTGCCGCAGAGATAACTAAAATTGGTTACGAGGGTAAGGTGATGAAAGGTGATTGCAAGGATTCGAAGAAGGAATGTGAATCGAAATGCCACGACAAAAAAGGCGAGGCAAAAACCACTTGTAAATCAAAGTGTGAATCTTCGTGCAAAGGTGAATCAAAAGACCACAAATGTTGCGATAAAAAGTAATTTGTTTGGAGTTAAAAAGCAGCCGGAGGATTTCTTCCGGCTGTTTTTGTTTTTATTTTTTTTAATCTTGTGAGATTTGTAACCTTTACAGTACTTTTGCTTTTAACAGGAGAATTTATTTCAATCCTCACCGTTTTTTTAGTGACGAAGGTAAATGACATACTTTAACCCGATGAAATACCGTATTTTATATATTGGATACTTTGTTTCTTGTCTTATGCTGGCAGTATCGGTAAATGCACAGCGTGTTGGGGTTGTCTTGTCGGGTGGGGGAGCAAAAGGGCTCGCTCATATTGGGGTACTGAAAGCCCTGGAGGAAAATGATATCCCTGTTGATTATATTGCCGGAACCTCGATGGGTGCTATTGTTGGAGGAATGTATGCTTCCGGTATGAGTACTGATGAAATGGCAGAATTAATAAACTCCGATGAGTTTAAAACCTGGCTTTCAGGTGTTATAGAGGATGAATACCGTTTTTTTTATATAAAAGAAGATTATGATGCAGAATGGATAAATGCACGCTTTAATCTCGATTCAGTTATTGCACCCAATATTGTACCTACAAGCATAATCTCGCCCTATCAGATGGATTTTGCTTTTATGAAGTATTTTGCCCAACCCGGAGCAGCATGTGGCTACGATTTTGATAACCTGATGGTTCCTTTTCGTTGTATTGCCAGTAATATTGAAGATAACAGGGCTTATGTATGCCGGTCCGGGGATCTGGGCTCGGCAGTCAGAGCATCCATGTCTTTCCCTTTTTATTTTAAACCTATCGCCATTAATGGCAAAGTAATGATGGACGGAGGGATGTACAATAATTTCCCTGTGGATGTGATGATGGAAGATTTTAATCCTGATGTTATCATTGGTTCTGTGGTGGCCGGAAACTATAACAAGCCCTCAACAGATGATATGATTTCCATGCTGCAGTCCATTTTTATGTCCAACACCAATTACACCATTGCTGACTCCCTTGGCGTGCTTGTTGAACCGGATGTTCGTTACCTGGATCTTCTGGATTTCTCCACACCAAATGCAATAATTGATAGTGGATACACCGCCATTTCGCGCAAAATGGATGCTGTAAAGGCCAAAATTGAACGTCGTGTGACGCCTTCAGAGGTTTCATTAAAACGTAGTATCTTTAAAGATAAATTTCCCCCTTTGCTGTTTCAGAATATTAACCCGATCGGGCTGAACCCGCGGCAGTCGGATTATGTGAATATGCTGCTAAAGCAGGAGTCGGATATATTAACACTGAACCAGTTAAAGCCCAATTATTTCAGGCTTGTTGCAGATGATAAGATTGCCAGCGTTTATCCCCGCAGCAGGTTTAATCCGGGAACAGGTTACTTTGACCTTTTTTTACTTATTGATCCGGCAAAGGATTTTACGGTTTCTTTTGGCGGAAATGTTACAAGTTCAGCGGCAAATCAGGCTTTTCTGGGGTTGAGGTACAAATTGCTTACCCGTTACTCATGGACCATAAGCGGAAATATATATATCGGAAGCTTTTATAATAGTGTGATGCTTAAAACACGTTTGGAGTATCCTTCTGATCCTGCGTTTTATGCTGAAATTTCAGGAGTTATAAATGGAAACGATTATTTTACAACTTCCCGCTATTTCGTTGGTGACGAGTCGCCAAGTTTCTTGGTAAAGAATGATAATTACCTGCGCTTTAACGGTGGTGTCCCTGTTACAAATACCAGCAAACTGGGTATAGATTTTACCGGTTCATGGCTGTCCGACTCTTATTATCATACCAATGCATTTACACGTCAGGATACCAGTGATATTACGCGTTTTGATAATTTCTCAGTAGGGATGATTTATGAGAAAAATACGATCACTTCCAAAGCCTATCCATCAGCAGGTGAGCATTTTCTTGCTTCCCTGCGTTATGTAGGTGGTACTGAAAAATATACTCCGGGGTCAACCTCCCTGCGCCCTGAACCTGATACTGACCGTCATCGCTGGATTCAGTTGCACCTGAAATATGAAAACTATTTTATGACCCTTGGTGACGTGATTTTTGGCGTTTATGGTGAGGGAATGTTGTCGAACAGAGAACTTTTTTCCAATTATACCGCTACTGTTGTCAGCGCCCCGGGTTTTAGCCCTGTTCCACAAAGTAACCTGCTTTTTATTCCCGAGTACCGTGCCAATATATGGGCCGGTCTGGGGGTGCGGTCGGTATGGACTGTTTTTAATCCTGTAGACTTGAGGGTGAATCTTTTTTCATTTTTTCCTTATCAGGAGTTTCTGGAGCGTGATGATCAAAGTGTTTATTATGATGAATCTTTCCAAAAGAGGTATTTTGGTGGCTCCGCTGCCCTGGTACTTAATAACCCTGTTTTACCTGCAAGTATCTCAGTAACATATTATGCCCGTACGGAGCAACCCTGGCAGATACTTTTTAACCTTGGGTATATCATCTTTAATCGCCCCGGAATTTATTGATTCTTACGTTTTTATTTTTACAGAATATTTTAATTATTATTTTTGCACTCCCTGCTCAATAGGATAGCAGGATTTATTATGGTGAAACTATCAATATCATATCCCTAAAGGGAAAAGAACGCTTATCTGTCAAACTAACAGAATGTAATAATGGAAGAAAAAAACCTGCAACCTGAAGAATTAAAAAAACAAGAACTTCAGGAGGAAACTAAATCAGAAACAACAGAATCTCAGGCTCCTGTTGTGGAAGAATCGTCAACAGAAGAAGTTGCTGCTGTTGAAAATGAAAAGCCTGATTCAGAAAGCATTGTCGAAACTGATA
This sequence comes from uncultured Bacteroidales bacterium, assembly GCA_964594665.1. Lineage (GTDB taxonomy): Bacteria > Bacteroidota > Bacteroidia > Bacteroidales > BM520 > BM520. The sequence continues at coordinate 49,973 of CAZQNY010000002.1, read as the reverse complement.
GACAAGAAGATAGTGGCGAAGTGCTGACTGATGATAAAGATAAGAATCCTGTCGCTGCTGCTGAATCGAAGGAATCATCAGAAGAAGATAATGAACATGACGAAGAGCAGGATGAGGAGGAAGATGAGGTTATCCCGGACAGCTTTTATGATGACTGGAGCCGTGAACAATTGGTGGAAGAACTGGAATCTTTAGTTCAGGAAGATGACATAAACAATGTTAAACGAAAGGTAGGGCTTGTGAAAATGGCATACCTGAAAATAACACGTGAAGCTGAAGCCGAAGCTGAAGATGAAAATCAGTCAATTCCTGAAAATGCGGAATCTAATGAGGACGTTGCGGAAAGTGAGGATACAACGCAGGATAGCGAACCTTCTACTTCTGATACGGAAGTAAAAGATCTGAAAGATACTGCTGATCAGGATGCGGATGACGCAACGCCTGAACCTAAAAAACAACGTGACCCTCTGACCGACAGGTACCGGGCCGCATTTAAAATATATAAAACAAAGCGGGAAAAATATCTTATTGAGCTTGAGGAACAAAAAATAGAAAACCTGAAGGCTAAGCAGGATATTCTCGATAAATTAAAGGGGGTCATAAGCTCTGAGGAACCTCTGAAGAAAAGCTATGATGATTTCCGTGAATTGCAGGAGCAATGGCGTGAAATTGGAATGGTGCCCAAAACAGAAGTAAATAACCTCTGGCAGAATTACCATTTCCTGGTTGAGAAATTTTTTGATAAGGTTAAGATAAATAATGAACTCCGTGATCTTGGGCTTAAAAAGAACCTGGAGACGAAAATCCAGCTTTGTGAGGCTGCTGAAGAACTTCTGCTTGAAACAAGCATTATTAAGTCGTTTAAGCAACTACAGGAGTTACATAAAGAGTGGAAAGAAACAGGCCCGGTGCCAACTGATAAAAAGGATGAGCTCTGGGAACGCTTTAAAACCATTACCGATAAAATTAACGCACGCCGGAGAGAACACTATACCCGCATCAGGGAAGATCAGGAAAATAATCATAAAGCTAAGATTGCCCTTTGTGAGCAGGTTGAGGAAATCGTTAATGCTGACCCTAAAGGTATTAAGGACTGGAATACAAAAACCGACAGTGTTAATGAAATGCTGCGTGTGTGGAAAACAATCGGTCCTGCTCCAAAAACTGTAAATGATGAAATCTGGGGCCGCTTTAAAGGTAACCTGGATGCTTTCTTTGAAAAGAAAAAAGACTTTTTTAATAAACTTAAGGAACAACAGGTAAATAATTATAACCTCAAGCTGGATCTCTGTAACCAGGCTGAAGGTATTAAGGATAGTGAAGACTGGAAGGAGACTACCAAAGCTTTGATTGATATGCAGAAAAAGTGGAAGTCTATTGGTCCGGTTCCCAAAAAATATTCTGATAAAGTTTGGAAACGCTTCAGAGCTGCCTGCGATGAGTTTTTTAACCGTAAGGAAGAGTTCTTTGGCCATATCCATGAACATGAAGCTGAAAATCTGACGAAAAAGCGCGATCTCGTTGAGCGACTTAAGAATCAGGAATTTGGTGGTAAGAAATCAGAAAACCTTACCATTCTTAAAGAATTCCAGCGCGAGTGGATGAGCATTGGTCATGTGCCCATTAAAGAAAAAGATGCTATTCAGAAATCTTTCCGTGATGTGGTGGATGAAAAACTTGAACAGCTGAAGATTAATGAGATGGAAATCAGTACGATGAATTTTAAAAATCGTATTGACAATATTAAGGATAATTCCGATTCAGGCCGTATTATGAGCCGTGAACGCAATCAGCTGATGAACAAGATTACAAAGCTTAATGACGATATTAACTTGTGGGAAAATAATATTGGTTTCCTTGCAGAATCGAAAAATGCAAACTTGTTGAAACGTGAATTTGAAAAGAAAATTCAACGTGCAAAACAGGATGTAGCTTTATTGAATGCCAAGTTAAAATATCTCAATGATCATCAATAAAAAATAGATAATAGAAAAGCCGCAGATCATTCTGATATGGGAATGGTTTGCGGCTTTATTATTTTTATGAAAAAAACATTAGTTACCGGTGCAAGTGAAAATCCGGCCCGATATTCAAATAAAGCTATCCGTTTGCTCCGTGAATATGGCTATGATGTTGCCGCTCTGGGACGCAGGGAAGGACGCGTGCTGGATGTTGATATCCTTACCGGCAAGCCTCTCTTTGACGGGGTTGATACCATCACCATGTACCTCAGTGCTGCCAACCAGCATTCGCTGGAAGATTATTTCATTGGACTGAAGCCACGCCGGATTATTTTCAACCCCGGTGCCACAAATCCTTCGCTGGAACATAAAGCCAGTAAGGCTGGTATTGAGGTTATTTATGAATGTACACTGGTGCTCTTGCGCCTGGAAGCATATTAATGTCAAACACAATATTTTTCCGTTATTTTCGTCTTATAATTAATTCATAGCTGTTCACAGGATTTTTTCCTTAATTTTGAGCGTCATAAGAAAACATCGGTTCATGAAGAGAGTATTTACAGCACTTATTTGCCTTATTATAACCCTGCCATTGTCGGCTCAGATTTTTTCAACGGATACCCTCATGGAGTGTCATATAGATAGTTTATTGCTTGATGCAGGCGTTGGTTTTGATACCTACCAATGGAATACCGGTGCCACAAGCTCCTCGATTTATGTGAAACGTACCGGACTGTATAAAGTCTCTGCCTTTTCCGGTAGTGATGAAACCCGCGATTCGGTTTTTGTCGATCTGATCCGTACTTCCATTGTGGAAGAAGATACCATCATCTGTTATGGCGATTCCCTGACACTCTCGTTACAAAATATTGAACCGTATTGTCTTACGGGCCTTTATCCCCTTAATGGCGATGCTACTGATTATTCAGGTTATGGAAACCATGCCCTGCCCATAGAGATGGTAGCCTTTTCCAATCGTTATGATGAAAATAATATGGCAGGATTCTTTAATCCATCGGCTTCAAGTCGTGTGGCTATACCACAGAATCCAACAATCGAATTAACCAACCGTTTCACAATCAGTGCCTGGATATATCCATCTGAAGAATGGGGCGGAAATGCTTCTGACGGAGAATATTATATCGTGGATAAATGGCGGACAACAAATCTGCAGGAATCAGCATTTATTCTGGGTATAAAAGATGATGGAACCTTGTTTTTCCGTACTACTGACGGAACTTCTACATCAGAGATTACCAGTAATGCTCCTGTTGTTGCCGAGCGATGGGCGCATGTAGTTGTGGTTATGACCGAAGGAGAACTAACCATGTATCTTGGTGATGTAACGGGGATCTCTCCGGAATCATCCATCGATGATGCCGTAATACCTGTTGAAACCCCAATTGATATTTATATTGGAGCAGCAGTGATAACCAACGATCATAACTTCAAAGGAGGTATTGATGATGTTCGCTTGTACCAGTGCAATCTCTCGCAATATGAAGTGGAAACTCTCAACCGTGTGAATATGACCTATGATATGACTTTTGAATGGTCGGATGGGAGTAATGACACGATGCTTCGTGTTTCACCCAGGGAAGCAACATGGTATTCTGTTGATATTGATGATCAGATAAATCATTGTACCGACAGCGTATTTATTGATGTGTATCCTGAAATCACCCTTTCAGTAGAGCAGATTGGCAAGGGATGTCCCGGGTCAGTCGATGGTGCTCTTCATGCTTCAGCCAACGGTGGAATACCTTTTGAGGAGCTTGTTCCCGGCGAGCTTCGTTCACCCTATGAATATAACTGGTCGCCAATTGTTTTTAATTACGATAGTATTGCATTGAAACTTGCAGAGGGCGACTATACAATTACAATTGTTGATAGTGTGGGGTGTAGCATAAAGGAAACGGCAACTGTTGAGGTTTGGGAAGCCCCCGGAGTAGAAGCTGAAGCTGACCCGCAAAGCATATATGTTCAAAATCCCGTTGTTGATTTTTCCGCAACAAGCGATAATGCATTGACCTATTTCTGGAACTTTGGTGATACAACCTATTCAGAGGAACAGAACCCAACCCATACCTATGATAAACTTACTCCCTCAACAACCGGCTATGAAGCATGGGTGTTTGTGGAAGATGAGCATGGTTGCCCTGATTCCACCAGTATTGCCCTTGATGTGAAAGAAGTGCAATTAACTATTCCGAATGTCTTTACTCCTAACAGCGATGGAATAAACGATTATTTTGAAATCCAGGTTGCTGATGAAGAAGGAAAAACAATTACTGATATCTATCTTGGAAGTACCATGGTTATCTATAATCGCCTGGGGCAAAAAGTTTTTTCTGATAATAACTATAACGGACTTCCGGGCAGCTCCTGGGATGGAGGAAATCATAAGGATGGTGCCTATTTTTATATTTTACGCTGCAAGGGATATTTTAAGGAGGATCTTTTTAGCGGTGTGATTCATATTCTTACAAATCCGCCAAGAGATGAAGAATAGTTAAATTCTTCATCTCCGGCATCTTTATAAAACAATAATTCAAATTGTTGCAAAATATTTCTTAGCCCTTATATCTGAGCCATTTCCATAATTCTTTGTATGTCACTTTTTTGCCATACATAAGAATTCCCGTGCGGTAGATTTTTCCTGCCGCCCAGGTCATACCGATAAAGGTTATAACAAGCAATACCATTGATAAGACTATCTGCATATAGGGAACACCAAAAGGAATTCTCATCATCATGCTGATAGGAGATGTAAACGGTATCATACTCAACCACATCGCCAATGGCCCTGCAGGGTTTTCAATTACTGAAGGCATCATTACCAGTGCCAGAATAATAGGGACGGTAATGGGTAGCATAAACTGCTGGGTGTCGGTTTCATTATCTACTGCTCCTCCAATGGCAGCAAACATCGATGCATACAATAAATATCCACCCAGAAAATAGATAATGAAAGCGATTATCATTACCGGTATATTAATGGTTTTTACCATGTCAAGTACTTCAACAAGACCTTCGCTGGTAACCTCTTCAAGACCCGGATCCACTGTTGCCATAGCCTGTTGAGGGATAATATCGGTGGTGCTTTGGGTTACTTCCGGAATTGCTTTATCCATCAGCTTGTCGGCATAAACCATATTAAATACACCTACAATACCTGCTGTGAGCACAATCCAAAGCAAAAACTGGGTCAGCCCAACCAGCGCAATGCCAATAATTTTCCCCATCATAAGCTGGAAAGGTTTTACTGAGCTTATAATAATCTCCACAATACGGTTGGTCTTTTCCTCAATAACACCTCGCATAACCATGGATCCATAAATAAAGATGAACATGTAAATGAGTAAACCACCAACATAACCTACTGCCATGGATACTTCCGCATAGGATTTGGTCTCTTCACCGTCGTCGCCAAGAATAAAGCTGCTCAGGTTAATGTTTGTTTTGATGCTGTTGAGGATCTCCGGATCAATACCTGAAGCCATCATTTTCTGTGCCTCCACTTCATCTTTCATGATACCTCTGATGTATGACTTTGTTGTTACACTAACCTGATCTTTGGCATAAATAACTGCTGATGTGGGCAGTGCCATTTCCGTACGGGGAATATAGAGCAAATCGTCATAGCCATTTTGCGCATAATCTTCTTTGGCCTCTTCAATGGGTGTATCAAGTATTGTAAAGCTCAGTTTATCTGTATCGGAGAACTTCCCGGCAAACACACCTGTTTCATCTACAATAGCAATATTACTCTTCTCTTCACTGTTCATGGCCAGTATCATGGGTACAATAAAAACCGCGGCCATAAGTATGGGCCCCAGGATGGTCATGATGACAAAGGAGCGTTTTTTTACCCGTGTAAGATATTCTCTTTGAAGTATTAGTCCTGTTTTGTTCATGATATATGATTGTAAATTGCTTACTGGTTAATTTCTGTTACTTTGCGAATGAAAATGTCGTTCATGGTAGGAAGAACCTCTTCCATCATGATGAGCTCACCATAGCCCAACAGGTGGGAGGTGATTTCGTTGGGCTTTTCATTTCCGTTCAGCTGAATGGTAAATGTGGTTTGATCGTCTTCAGTAGCCGAATTAATTAGTTTTACTCCTCCGGGAACAATGCGATCTGCCGAATCAGTAAGGTTTCGAAGCGTATAGCTAAAAGTATTCGTTTTAAACTGATTTTTAATATCCTTAACATTTCCTTCAAGGATTTTTTTCGACTTGTTTATCAGTGCGATATGATCGCAAAGCTCTTCCACCGAGGCCATATTATGCGTAGAGAAAATTACTGTGGAACCATTTTTCTGAAGGTTCAGAATTTCTTCTTTCAGTAAGTTAACATTGATAGGGTCGAAGCCGGAGAAGGGTTCGTCAAAAATCAACAGGTCGGGTTTATGAAGTATGGTAACGATAAACTGAATTTTTTGCGCCATACCTTTTGAGAGTTCTTCAACCTTTTTGCCCCACCAGTCGATGATGTCAAATTTTTCAAACCATTGTTTGAGTTTTGTCGCAGCCAGGTTTCTTGGGAGCCCTTTGAGCTGTGCCAGATACATAGCCTGCTCACCAACTTTCATTTTTTTATATAACCCTCTTTCCTCCGGCAAATATCCAATGCGTGCAATATGAGACGCATTCAGCTTTTCGCCGTCAAACCATATTTCGCCATGATCAGGGGCGGTAATTTGGTTGATAATCCGGATAAAAGTTGTTTTTCCGGCTCCATTGGGACCCAGCAAGCCATAAATGCTTTGACGTGGAAGTGTGATACTTACATTGTCAAGCGCCAAATGGTTCTGATAATGTTTCGTGACATTTTCCGCTTTAAAAAAATCCATATTTCTGGTAGTTTTTGTTTCCGGTGTTTTTAGATATTGATTTTTCTGTAAGGTTACAGTATTAAAATATAATTCCCTTTTGATTAACGAAGATAGTTATATTATGTGACATTTTGGCAAACAAAGTGTAATGGCAGATTTTTTGATATTTTTGTGCGTCGAAAAAACATATAAAATGGCAGAGAAGGAAATGAAACAGGAAAAGCAATCTGTTAATGAGCAGGAAAATACTGCTGCAGCTGCTAAGGATACTGAAAAAGAGATCGTAGCAGAGGATGTACAACCCGGGGATGACATGGAACCTCAGGTAGAAAGTAAGGACCCTGCAAAGGATGAGAAGACTGAACCCAAAAAGAAAAGCCGGTCACGAAAATCAAAATCCGACAAACTGGCTGTTGAAAATGACGAATTACGCATAAAGCTGGCAGAAGCCCAGGATAGGTACTTACGTTTGTTTTCTGAATTTGACAACTTTAGAAAGAGATCCAATAAAGAAAAAATGGATATCCTGAACAGTGCTTCCGGAGCATTGATTAAAGAATTGCTCCCTGTTATGGACGATATGGATCGTGCGGAAGAGAACATGGATAAATCGGAGGATATCAAGGCGCTAACTGAAGGTGTTATGTTGATCTTTAATAAATTCAGAAAAACACTCGCCGCCAAGGGACTTGAAGAGATGGATTCTACCGGTAAAGCTTTTGATACGGATATCCATGAAGCTATTGCGCAGTTTCCTGCCCCGGAGGAAGCACAGAAAAATACGATTATTGATACAACAGAAAAAGGATATACCATAAACGGTAAGGTTATACGGCACGCGAAAGTCGTTGTAGGTGTATAGGCTTTAAAACACAGGTTCACATGTCGAAAAGAGATTATTACGAGGTTTTAGGGGTTTCGAAAAATGCTACCGATGCGGAAATAAAATCAGCGTATCGGAAAATGGCAATTAAATACCATCCGGATAAAAATCCGGATAATGCCGAAGCAGAAGAAAAATTTAAAGAAGCTGCTGAAGCCTATGAAGTACTGAGCAATGCTGAGAAACGCAGCCGTTACGACCAGTTTGGCCATGCAGGTGTTGGTGGCGCTGCCGGTGGCGGTTTCGGCGGCCAGGGAATGTCAATGGATGATATCTTTAGCCAGTTTGGCGATATCTTTGGCGATGTCTTTGGCGGCGGTTTTGGCGGTTTTGGACGCCGGTCGTCAGGCGGTACCGGACGACGCGTTAACAGAGGCTCCAACCTGAGGGTTAAGGTCAAGCTGACCCTCGAAGAAATTGCCAATGGTGTAGAGAAAAAAATTAAGGTTAATAAGTATATCCCTTGTTCCCATTGTTCCGGTACAGGTGCTAAAGATGGCTCCAGCTATCAAACCTGCCAGACTTGTCATGGTACAGGTCAGGTGACCAGAATCCAAAACAGCTTCTTCGGACAAATGCAGACTACCGGAGTGTGTCCCACATGCGGTGGTGAAGGAAAAATTATTACCCATAAATGTAATCATTGCGGCGGTGACGGTATTGTGAGAGGTGAGGATATTATCTCTATAAAAATCCCGGCAGGTGTTGAAGACGGTATGCAGCTCAATGTGCGCGGTAAGGGTAATGCCGGTGCTCGTGGAGGTGTAAACGGGGATCTGATAATTCTTATTGAAGAAATTAAACATGATCACCTGGAGCGTGACGGTCAGAACCTTTTATACAATCATTTTATTACTTTTTCTGATGCCGCAATGGGTACTTCCATTGATATTCCAACACTAAGCGGTAAGGCACGCATTAAAATCCAGCCCGGAACGCAGTCAGGAAAGGTTTTGAGACTTAAAGGCAAAGGGTTGCCGGGAGTTAATTCATATGGCCACGGCGATCTGCTGGTGCAGATCAATGTTTGGATCCCAAAGCATCTTAATAAAAAAGAAAAAGAGCTTCTGGAGCAATTGCGTCATAGTGAAAATATGCAACCTACTCCCACAAAAACTGAAAAAGGCTTTTTCGATAAAATGAAGGATATGTTTAATTAGC
>CAZQNY010000002.1:20448-41028 GCA_964594665.1 uncultured Bacteroidales bacterium | reverse complement strand
CCGAATACCATTGTAACTGCACCGGCACATGCTACCGCATAACCATATTGAAGGTCGAAGCCTTCCGGTGAATAAAAGATGTACATCATCGTGGTCATACTCATGAAAATAGCAGGTATAAGTGTAATCCATACAGGCTTCCTCTTTTCATAAAGATATACTGTGATAGTCCACAGAATTATCATGGCCAGGGTTTGGTTGGCCCATGAAAAATACCTCCAGATAATATCGAATCGTACCTGTGTAAGCAGGATTGTAAGGGCGAAGATGGGGATACTTGTTTTGAGCCTGTTGGAAGGCTTTATCTGACGAATTCTCAGGAAGTCGGCGGCGATGAGTCGTGCAGAGCGCAATGCTGTATCACCCGTGCTGATGGGTGCTGCAATAACTCCGATAATCGCCAGAATACCACCCACTTTTCCAAGCATACTATGTGCAATCTCATCAACAAGCACGGCTGCGTTGAAGTCGTGGGATGCTAACACGGCATTAAGGTTCTCCGGGCCTTTGTAAAATCCCATGGCTGCTGCAGCCCAAATCATTGCTACAATTCCTTCGGTAATCATTGCACCATAAAAGACTTTATGCCCCAGCTTTTCATTTACCAGGCACCGTGCCATCATCGGCGACTGCGTACTATGAAACCCTGAAATGGCGCCACAGGCAATGGTAATGAACATCATGGGAAAAACTCTGAACTTCTCCGGATTGGAATGGAAGTTTCGCAGGTTATTTCCTGTGAGGTCAGGGATGTTTAAGCCGTTTTTTACCATCATAAAACCAATACCAACCGCCATAAAGAGCAGTGCGAAGCCAAAGATGGGGTAGATCTTGCCAATGATTTTGTCAATCGGCAACAAGGTGGCTATGAGGTAGTAAAGAATGATGATTACCATCCATAGATTCATGGAGATGCCACCGGAAGTAAGGTTTTCAAGTAGTTTTGCCGGGCCGGTAATAAATACCGCTCCAACCATTACCATTAATACAAGTGTGAGGATTATGGTGATGGTTTTTATATTTTTCCCCAGAAACATACCTACAATCTCGGTAATGCTAAAGCCATGGTTTCGGATGGAGATCATGCCGGAGAAATAATCGTGAACCGCGCCGCCAAAAACACATCCTAGGGTAATCCAGATAAATGCCACAGGACCATATGCCGCGCCAAGTACAGCTCCAAAAATAGGCCCCAGTCCGGCGATGTTCAGAAACTGGATGAGATATACTTTCCATACCGGCATAGGCATATAGTCGATGTCATCGCGCATGGTGATAGCCGGGGTAGTAATGTTTTCATCAGCGCCGAATACGCGTTCGATATATTTACCATATAGGAAATAGCCTGCAATAAGGATTGCAATGCAAAGGATGAATGTTGTCATGGTACTATGGTTTTCTACTACAAAGATAGTTTTTTTGTGGATGTATGCGGCTCTTACTGCGCCTGACACATCGCGTGTTGATGTCCAAAGCTCCGTCAGGAGCGGGAACAGGGATAACCCTGTGGGCAGCGCAGGGTAAGAGAGTCGGCTGGGCGGATCTCTGCGCTGTAGGCGCAGCACAAAACATATCATAAAAAAACGCGGCACCAAAGGCACCGCGTTTTATATATTCGTTTGGATATTTCTTTAGATGATACCCTGGTCGAGCATTGCATTGGCAACCTTAAGGAAACCGGCAATGTTTGCACCTTTAACATAGTCAACATATCCTTCAGCATCTTTACCATGCTCAACACAAGCATTGTGGATGTTGATCATGATAGTGTGAAGTTTTTCGTCAACTTCTTCACGGCTCCAGTTGAACTTCATAGAGTTCTGCGACATTTCGAGGCCTGAAGTAGCTACACCACCTGCGTTAACAGCTTTACCGGGAGCGAAGAGAACTTTGTTGTCGTGGAAGATCTCGATAGCTTCAGGAGTACAAGGCATATTGGCACCTTCAGCGATGCAGGCACATCCATTTTTCAGGAGTATTTCAGCATCTTCTTTATGAAGTTCGTTTTGAGTAGCACAAGGCATTGCTACATCAACTTTAGCTTCCCATGGGCGTTTGCCTGCAAAGAATTTTGCATTAGGGAATTCGTAAGAGTAAGGTTTAACGATATCCTGGTTAGAAGCACGAAGCTCGAGGAGATATTCAATTTTTTCACCTGAGATACCATCTTCGTCATAAATATATCCGTCAGGGCCGGAGATAGTAACAACTTTACCACCTAATTGGTTGATTTTAGATATTGCACCCCATGCAACATTACCAAATCCGGAAACAGCAACTCTTTTACCTTCGAAAGATTCACCTTTTGTAGCGAGCATTTCTTTTGCAAAGTATACTGCGCCGAAACCAGTAGCTTCAGGACGTACCAGAGAGCCACCCCAGTTCAGGCCTTTACCGGTAAGTACGCCAGTGTGCTCGCGAGCGAGTTTTTTGTACATACCATAAAGGAAACCAATTTCGCGTCCGCCAACACCAATATCACCAGCAGGAACATCTGTATCAGGGCCAATAAGGCGCCAGAGTTCCAACATGAATGATTGGCAGAAACGCATAATTTCAGCATCTGATTTTCCTTTGGCATCGAAATCAGAACCACCTTTACCACCACCTAATGGCAGAGAAGTGAGGCTGTTTTTGAAGATTTGTTCGAAACCGAGGAATTTAAGGATACTAAGGTTAACGCTGGGGTGAAAACGCAAGCCACCTTTGTATGGTCCAATTGCGCCATTAAACTGTACACGGTAACCAAGGTTTACATGTACTTTCCCATTGTCGTCAACCCATGGTACTTTAAACGTTAAAATGCGGTCAGGCTCAACCAGTCGTTCGATGATACCGGCTGATTCAAATTGTGGGTTAGCATTGTAAACTTCTTCGATAGATTCCAATACTTCATGTACTGCCTGTAAGTACTCAACTTCGCCTGGATGCTTGGCTTCCAGTGCATTCATCATTTTTTCAACGTTCATCTCGTAGGTCTTTTTTTTGGGTTTATTTAAACGTTTTCTAATAGCTACTATGCTATATTTTTCACTTCTTAAAGACTATCTCAACGTATTATTTAAAACGTTTGTGATTGCCTTTTCATAGGGCAAATGTATGTCAATTTGTGTAATCTAAAAATTTTCTGAGGGTTTTTTTAAACAATTTTATAAACAGGTATAAATTACTCAGATTCAAGGGGTTTAACAACGTTATTATGGCGATATTCAATTTGCATTTCCAGGTTTCCTTTTTCGTCGTAGTGTTTTTCTGAACCGTGCTTCATGTTTTGCTCATATTGAACTTCACGAAGTAGCGTTCCATCGCGTCGCCAGGCCTTTTGAATCCCTTTTCCCTGATGAAATTCCGCCTCACCAAGTGCCACTCCGTCAATATCTAACCACCTCCAATGGCCTTCAAATAGCCCGTTTTTATATTTACCCTCAATTTTCAACGACCCGTCGGGATAATATTCAAAGTATTTGCCATCCAGTGTATCATTTATATATCTCGCTTCAAGCGTAAGCTTGCCATCAAGGTTATAATGCTTCGACATTCCGTTTTTTAAGTCATTTTTGTATTCTTCCTCTATTTCGGGGTTCTTATTTGCATGCCAACGCTGTAAAAGGCCTTCTACTTTACCATTAACATAATAATTCCGCTGCATAAGCTCTCCATTTGGATGCCAAAACAGCGCTTCTCCTTCTGCTACCCCGCCTTTGTAGGTTATCTCGCTGCTTTTAACGCCATTTTCATAGAATGTCTCTGTTTTACGTGTACATCCTGTAATAATAAGAATTGCTGCCAAAAACACGAAAATGTCAGTTTTCATAAATCTTAATGTTTAACTGTTCAATGGAGAACATTTCAGCTCCGGGATTATGCATGTATGCTTTAACGGCATCTCCGGTTTCCAGATCTTCCGGGTTAAATGAAATAACGCGTACCAGATGTTTCTTGTTGCCCCGGTAATAGTAGTGCCCCGATAAGGCACTGTGCCATTGTTTGGTTTTATCTTCCGGTGAGTTTAACGAAATAACAATTTCTGCTTTCTGAAGCTCCCGGATTGATGTAACCGTACCATCTGCAATTAATGAAAAACCTTTTTCGGCCATAGAAGCACTTACAGGAATTATCAGTACTTTACCATATTTTTGGGTGCTGTCCATGGCAATATTCGTGCTTCCATCCCGGATTAGTGTTACTGTTGTGTCAGCCTGCTTTTCGGGTATTTTTTTTGCCAGACTATCTTTGGTAAAAAGAATTGATTCCGAGAGATCCTGATAGCTTTTTCTAAAGATAATAAAAGGAAAATCATCCTTGATAATTTCAATGATTTCTGACGGCACCGGCTTTGTCCAGGCAAAGAAATAATATGGTTTTTGCAGCGAATGTAATTTTGCCGAAAATTCCGGAAAATCATCCCTGTTTCGAATATCAAGTGCGGAAAAAGGGTATGCCAGACTATCCTTTGTGTAATATTCAAGGTACCACGGATGATTAATGCTTATTCCTGCTGAGATATCTTTTTTGTCGTATATATTATATGTGTTCATCAGATCCTCTGCAACACCCTTGAATTCATTGAAATGCTGTGTTGTATAAAATCTTTTGTAATGCGTTGTGTGAATAATCCCGAAAAAAAGCAGAAAGATGATAATAATGTGTGCAATCCGGTCAGATTTCCGGCAGGCAAACCCCGAAATAAACAGAATAAGAAAAGGCATGGAAAAAATCAGAACAGAGTCCTGGAGTACCGGATTAACATATTTGCTGTATAAAAAACCTGTAAGTGCCGGCAACAGAAACCATCCAACTGCAATGAGCCTGTACGGGATCTTTGTTCTTTGATACTTTCCTGTAAGCAGGACAACACAGAATACGACGATTACAATAAGATAGGGGAGGCTTTCATTGAAAATATAAAGGATGTGTTTGAAAATCCACCCTGTATCAGGCACACCAAGCCATTCTCCTACGCCACCAATACTTAAGTGGTTGATTGTGATTGGTATATGTGGGACAAACAGGATTACAGCTCCCACAGCACCTGCAAGGTAGGCAAGGTAGTTTTTTTTGTTTAGAAAAAACAGACCGGTTATACCTATTATAAATGCCAGAAAGAAAGAAAAATAGTGATTGTACATGCACAGAGCATTGGCAAAGGCATATGCAATTCCGTACCCAACAATCTTTCTGTCTTGTTTTTCTGTAAGCAACCGGGTCCATATCCATGCCAGAAGCAGAATGAAGAATAAACCCGAACCATATGGCCTTGCTATTCTACTGTATAACAATGGGAACTGTAATGTAGCAAGTAATGACGCTGCAACAAGGCCCGACGTATCACCAAACCACTCTTTTGCTGTTTTAAAAATAAAAAATACGGCTCCAACACCCATTAATACAAATGGTAGTCGAACACTGAAAGGAGAATTACCGAAGAGTTTTGTCCAGTAAAAAAGAAATACCTGTATTCCTCCCGGGTGACCGTCGATATAAAATCCGTTTATAACAAGATCGTGAAATGAGTCAAAACGTAACCTGCTTAATGCACTAAGCTCATCATTTGATAGGGAAAACGAACCCAGATGAATTATTCTGAGGGTAAATGCTGCAATCAATATGATTATCAGAATAAATGTTGTCCGGCTTTCGTCTTTGTTTCTCATAGATGTTACTCAGAAATTCTTTGACGCACAGATTCGTATAAAATAACTCCGGCTGCAACGGAAACATTCAGGGATCCAATATCCCCCATTAATGGTAATGCTGCCTTATGGTCGGCCATCTTCAACAGATATTCCGAGATGCCATCTTCCTCTGAGCCCATTATAATTGCAGTGGGTTTTGAGAAATCAACATTCAGGTAGCTGTTGTCTGTTTTTTCAGTGCAGGCAATAATCTGCAAGCCACTATCTTTTAAAAAACGCACTGTTTTACCCAGGGAAGCTGCTTTGTCAACAGGAATGCGGTTCAGTGCTCCTGCAGAAGTTTTTACTGCATCAGCGTTAATCTGTGCACTTCCTTTGGCAGGGAAAACAATGGCATTAACACCTGCACATTCTGCGGTTCTTGCTATTGCACCCATGTTTCGTACATCCGTAACACGATCAAGAATAAGCACCAGCGGGTTAAGGCCTTGTTCATACCACCCCGGCAGTAATGCCTCCACATCCTGGTATACCACCGGGCTAATAATTGCCACTACACCCTGATGATTCTTGCGTGTCAACCGGTTGAGCTTCTCAACAGGAACCGTTTGTGCAGGAAGATTATATTGACGGATGAGCCTGTTAAGCTCAAAAAATACTTCGCCCTGCAGACCTTTTTTTATAAAGAGCTTTTCTATCTGCCGACCTGCCTCTATGGCTTCTATTACCGGACGTGTACCAAATATAAGATTGTTGTCTTTCACGATATATTTTTAATCTCCAAAGGTAGAATTTTCTTTTTGTCCATCAGCGGCATGAGAGTTATTTATTGATATTTTGACCATCTGTAACCATGTGTTTTATTTAGTATTCAGGATAATTTGTAGAATAAGGGTAAAATTTATGGTAGGCAGAAAGATATATTTCTTCTTTCAGGTTCATTGTGTGAAAAGATTTTGTAATTTCATTTCAGAAACTTAAAAGCACCGTATCATGTATCATAATTTTCTCTGTCCAAAATGTAGGAATACATTAAACGTTGAACGTCATGTGGTTTTTATTGTTGAAAAAAGTGATGGTTCCAAAGGACTTATGTTGTTGAGTGCCGAGGTTGGGGACTATACAATTCATAATAACCCGTCAATAGATATTGAGGAAGGTGAGCGCCTGGAGTTTTATTGCCCCATTTGTCATGCCCGCCTGAATGTGCACTACCACCCAAATCTCGTTCGTGTGATCATGATTGATGATCAGGAAAGCGAATCGCAGGTATTATTCTCCCGGATAGTTGGTCAGAAAAGTACTTATATCATCCGCGATGGGAAGGTGAAACCTTTTGGCTATGAATCGTCTGCATATCTGGATGCCTTGATGTAGTTTAAAACGGCAACTGCCAGTCAACAGGCTTCTTATGTTGTTTTACCAGGATATGATTGACTTTGGAAAAATGTTTACATCCAAAAAATCCTCTGTACGCCGACAAAGGAGACGGATGCATGGCTTTTAGGACATGGTGTTTTTCGACGTTTATGAGTTTTTCTTTTTCTATTGCATAATTTCCCCAGAGTAGAAATATTAATCCCTGACGATTGTGGGATAAGGATGAGATAGCTTCATCGGTAAATTGTTGCCAACCGACATTTTTATGTGATCCCGGATGCCCTTCATTAACCGTAAGAACAGAGTTAATCATCAATACACCTTGTTCGGCCCATGTAGTAAGGTCCCCGTGAGAAGGGATGAAAAAATCTGTGTTTGCAGCAAGTTCCTTATATATATTGCGTAACGACGGCGGGATTTTTATTCCACGATGCACCGAAAATGCAAGACCATTGGCCTGCCCTTCTCCATGATAGGGATCCTGCCCGATAATAACAACTTTAACATCTTCAAAATGTGTTAGCTGATAGGCTCTGAAAACATCCTTCTCCGGAGGAAACACCTGGTTGTATTTTCGTTGTTGTTGAACCTCTTTCAGCAGGTTTTTATACCAGGATGAATTTAAGGCATCCCTAAGCGCTACATCCCATCCTGTGCCTGATAATTGATTTCTCATGTATATTACTGCAATAAATATCCAAATATTTTGTTATAAATAAGGAATTGGTTTATTTTTGTCCGAAAGGTAGAAAATAATCATCAAATAGAAATTTTTCAAACTATGAAAAAGCTTTCCCTTATTCTGGCTGCAGCACTGTTGGCATGCATTTTATTAAGCTCATGTAAAACCCGTGAGCGTTGTCCTGCTTATGGTGAGGCACATAAATTCCAGGTTGAGCAGGGATATTAATCCGTGTATTGGAAAACATTGTACTGCCCATGATCTTTTGTCATGGGTTTTTGTTATATAACTATGAATAAGTATTTTCGTATATTGTTTCTGGCATTATTCTTTCTGCCTGTTTCTGGGCATGCTCAGATGTTTGATGTTGGTGTTCCTGATACCTCATTGACGGAAAACAATATCCTTTACCGTCGTTCCTATCGGGGGTCAGTATTTATTCATTCTTCCGGTTTTGGTGCCGGATTTCGTAAAAGTAAAAATCTAAATGCGTTTAAAACGCGATTCTGGTATGCCGATTTGTTATATACCAAAGATCTTAAAGAGTACAAAACCACAAACTATTACTATGCAAATGCCAAGAGTTATGTTTATGGCAAGCTAAATGATGTGGCTATTGCCCGTTTTGGTTTTGGTGGTGAGCGCCGCATGGCAAGAAAACCCTATTGGGGTGGTGTAGAGGTGACATTTAACTACTGTGGTGGTTTTTCCCTGGCTCTTGCAAAACCCATTTACCTCTATGTTGTGGAATATACCGGAACTTCTCCGGATGATCTTGCTCTGGTGGTACGCAAGTTTGATCCCAATAATCACTTTCAGGAGAATATTTATGGTCGTGCTTCATTTATCGACGGCCTTGACGAACTGAAACCTTACCCAGGAGTTCATGCAAAGGCAGGGTTTAATTTTGAATTTGGCGAATATGCTCCCGTAATGAAAAGCCTTGAGTTGGGCCTTGCTTTTGATCTTTTTCCCGTCGCTGTACCGATTCTTGCTTTTAATGACCCGGAAAATCTTTTTACCCAGATCTATATTTCTATCGCATTGGGCCGCAGATATAATTAGTCTTTTATAAAGAATCTTTTCCTCTTTTGGGTCACTGCCATACATTTTTTAATGGATAATAAATGCATCGCCGGGGCGCTTTAAATCGTTGATTGCTGTCGGGGCTTATATGGCCAGGGCTTTATGGATGCTCTGCAAATTTTAATCGTTTTGTTTATACCATAGCCGGTTTATATCGTAATACTTGGTTGGTAAAAACATATCTCTGTAAGGTTATTATAAGCGAATAATACAAATAAAAAGAGGCTTACCCGAAGGAAAGCCTCTTTTGCAAGTAGATTAGAAGTTAAAAATTAATTTATTGATTCACTGAAATCAGTAATTACTGAATAGTGATTTTATCTGTATAAGTTTCGTCACCTTTTATAAGTTTCAAAACATAAATACCTTCAGGAAGAGAACTTTTGATATTCTTTGTAGTAATACCTGTAAGGCTGATCGTTTCATTGTAAACTACCTTTCCAACCATATCAAGAATCTGCAGTTCAATATCGTCGCCTTCTGCATTATCAAGTGTAAGAGTGAAGTTTCCATTACTTGGGTTAGGGAAGATGCTGATATTGTCAAAAAGTTCAGCTTCTTCAATACCTGTCCCGGCGATGGTAAATTTCCATACTTCGCTCCAATCTGATTCCTGCTCGTCGTTTATTAATGCTTTAACTCTCCAGTATACAACTTTTGCACTGTCAATAGCACTTGGAATAGTGTATTTTTCCGTAGATGGATTGTTTGTGTTTTCAAGAGTAACGGTTTGTGCATTATTGAAATCTTCAGAATAGGATATCTGAAGCGTAAAGGCAGTCGGACCACTCATAGCTTTCCACTTAAGCTGAGGCCTTGTGTCAACGTTGGTGGAGTTGTTTTCAGGAGCATCAAGTGTGGGTTCTGACACAACAGTTACCGACCAGGGCTCCGTATAGTCTGATACGTCAAGATCGTGAGCTACAGCTACTCGCCAGAAATAGGTTGCGCCAAATGTTAATGTATCTGAATCAATTTCATCATCATATACGGTAGTAGTTGGTGCAGACTGAAAGTTTTCATCCTGGGAAATCTGGAATAGATAATTGTTGATACCGTCAACTTTATCCCATTTAAATGTTACGGCAGGATCAATAATTTCGCCTTCAGTGGGTTCATCAAGTTCAGTACCATCAATAACGGTAAAATTATATACTTCTGACCAATCCATGACGTCATTCTGGTGAATACCCCTGACTCTCCAGAAGAATTTTTCACCAAAAAGCAAGTTACTGCTTTCATAGTGGCCTTCGTTGTCGTCGTAGAGAAGTTCAGCATCTTCAATAATTACAATATGATAAGGAGGCTCAGAATTGAAGTTTTCACTTGTGTCAAGCTGGATTTCAAAAGATTCAAAACCTGATAAATCAATACGTGAACTCTGACCTTTCCACTCCAGACGCTCATCAGGATCTACGTCAGTAGCGTTATTTCTTGGTTTATCAAGGTCAAAAACATCAATAATGGTAAAAGCCCATACTTCCGACCAATCAGAGGTTAAATCACCATCAATGGCTCTAACCCTCCAATAGTATGTTGTAGCAAAATTAAGAATAGGAGCATTAAATGCTGTCAGATCTGTATTGGCAGAAAAAGGATCGGAGAAATTTTCGTCATTTGCAATCTGGATTTCATAATAGATATTTACAGAACCTGCAACTGCTTCCCAGTCAAGCTCTACGTCCGGCATAAGGTCTCCATCACCATCATCGGGTTCCAGCAATGTTGGAACAAAGATGGTTGTGCCGGCAAAAATGGCCACAGAGGCAAATATCAGGCTTAAGGTTGCTAATATTTTTTTCATAATTATCTGTTGTTTATTTTTTTCTAAATTAAAAATCGTGTGGTCTTTGAACTGTTATTTTACAACCATAAATTTAGCCGTTGTGCTTTGACCATTTACAACAACCTGCATGATGTATGTGCCATGACGGAGTTGCTCCAGATTCATGGTTACTTCATGTGTGCCTCCTGAGATAAGATTCAGGTTTTTGGTTAACAGTACACGACCATTGAGATCGAAGACATTCACCATTGCAATAGCAGAGTTTGCTGTATTGAAGGATACTGTAGTCTGATTCTCTACTGGGTTTGGATAAATGGATAATTGTGTTGCTGTGGCTGTTTCCGGATTTTCATAGTCACTGATACCAACGAATGTTTCACTTTCAAAAACACCACGACCACCTGTAGCAGCATAAATTGCACCGTAATTGGTGATCATACGGTTGGAACCATTAACAACAATAGGGTAATGGTTGATTGTTTGCTGTTTGAGTTCAAATACCGGTACTGCACCAATATTTTCACCTGCATAACTCCAGCTGTCAAGATCAGTTGTTTCGTAAATACCCATGTCGGTACCAATAATAGCATGATTGCTGTTACTCATTTCAACGATGATGGTATAAACAGGCATTGCAGGGAGATCACCCTGTACACTGGCAAATTCCGGTGTTTCAGCAATGGCATTGGTACAGTTATATACATAATCCGTATAACCATAGTTGCCAAGTGTTGCCATGATATGATTCTCATCCTGTGGGTCAACAGCCAGGCCGGTTACCACACGACCTTCAAAGTCGGCAATAAGCTTTGTGGAAACTATACATGTTGTATTGTTAACATCTGCTCTTGCAGCATCATAAGCAAGTGCCAGATTGGAAATACGGTAGATTTTACCTTCTTCAGTACCTACAAAAAGATGGTTTGCATCTTTTGATACCGCAATACTGGTAGAAACACCTTCAAAACCAGTTATCGTTTTATTGGCAATAACAAACCAGTTGAGGCTGTCTTTATTCATTGTGAAGTTGACAACATCCGGAGTCATATATACAAAATCCTTTAATGCAATAAAGAAACGGCTGCTAACCCGATCCTGAACCATGATTGTGCTGTCGTTACCCTGTGGCAAATCATATGGTAATTCAAAATCAATTGGATATTGACCATTATTGGAATTTATGGTGACAGTTGTTCCTGCTGGAGTGAAAGTTTCAGCTTTGTATTCTACAGAGTCTCTGCTATACTGGTTGTTGAAGCTTTCCCAGAAAATTGAAGGAACCATAAAAGTACGGTCATTGTCGGTAATACCATCAAGGTGAAGTTCCTGAGCTGCTTCATCATCAGCACGGCTATAGTCAATGCGTGAAACACCATCGTTTGTGTAAAGCATCGCGATAGGATAAATGAAAGAGAAATAGCAACGGCCACCAGTTACAGAGTTGGCACCTGCACCAGTAATTGCCGATGTGTAGAGCGGGAAGTTTAAATTATATCCATTGTTTGGAAGTGAACCATACCCTGATAAGGCAAGGGTGTTGTTGCTTTGGGTTGAAACAAGCAGTGAACCATTATAGCTTGAGCTAACTGCATAGCAGTTTTCAGTATTCAGACCTTTGTTTAACTGCGCAACTTCAAGGGTTTCGATATTCATAGAGTTAATTCCGGCATCCGAAGCAATGAGAATTTTATTTGCATTATTTGGATAGAAAGTAATCTGATGTTTGTTGGCAGGGATATAAAGGATTAAAGAGTTTGAAGAACTCATTTCAGTCCATTGGTAGAAGCTGTCGTGTTGTACAAAGTTTCCAAGCCATATATTCGTTCCTCCGATGATTACACGTTCGTGGTTGTTGGGGTCAACAGCAATAGCATCGGTGTAAGGACCGTTGCTTGTTGTGTATACGTTGAAGCCTGTACTGTTACCGGGGCCAATGGTTTCCCAGTTTTCACCACCATCGAAAGTAGCATAGATACCTTCAAGTGTACCATATTCATCGTTATCACCGGTATTCGGGTTATCGATGTTACAGGTAATGGCATAAATAACGGCTGCATCGCTTGGAGCAGCTGCAAAAGTGATAAATGAAATGCCATCCTGAGGAAGTTTTTCAGGATTAATCAGGCTATCGTTTTCATTATAATATTTGGTGGAATAATTAACAAAGCCGTTTGCTCCGTTTGAGGAGATGTATAAATGGCCGTTTAGTGCGGCAACTAATTTACCATCAGCAGTAGTGTTGATATTCGTTGCAACACCGATCATCTCATTGCCATCATTATCCATGGCAAGAGCCCAGGTTTCACCTGAATCAGTGGAGTAATAAAGCCCCTGGATAGTTGCGGCATAATAAATACTATTCGCGATAGTAAAGTTATAAACACAATACCATGGAGAGTTTTCTTCGCCATTGGGGTTGGTTCCGGGGATTTGTGAGAACGTCTGCCCGTCAGTGGAAGTATAGATACCATCACCCTGGAAGCTGCCATACCCGTTGAAGCGGAGTGCGTCAGCTGGTTCACCGGTACAGACAAACAGGTTTCCATTGTCAGCCTGGTAGATTTTGGAAGCTTTAAAGATAGCGTCTTCATTGTTCAGTAAAGCATATGTAAGTCCGCCGTTTACCGATTTCCAGATGCCACCAGAAGGGCTGGCAGCGATTATTGTTGCACCTGTTTCATCATTTGAATCAAAGATAAAGCTGCTGATACGCCCTGATTTGTTAATGGGTCCGCGGGTAGTCCAGTTGAAATCACTTTTCGCACGCTGCTGCATCATTTGGGCAGTGCTTTGCTGTGCTTTTTCAATATCCTGAGGGTTGATCGTACCTGTAGCAGGATTTACTCGCATCCCTGCAACGTATTCTATTGCTGCTGTCCCGGGATCGGTGTTTTCCTGTCCTGCATTTACTGCTCCTGTCTGAGCCCGGGAGGCTGTTGTACCCAACAGGAGTACACAAACTCCACCCAGCATTGCCAAAAGACGAAATCGTAAATTTTTGTTTTTCATACGTTTGTGGTTTATTTTATTACTTGTTAATCGCGAACTTTCAAAGGGGCACAAGTTACGCCTTTTTTCTGTATCTGCAACTGGCCTTCTTTCAAAAATGTTAACATCTTAATGTTTATTTCCTAACCCTTTTTTTACATTATTTACAAAAGTAGAAAAAAAAGCATTATTCCAACCTTCTGATGATGCTGATATGCTCATATTCTTTACCTTTGAGGCTAAATTTTTTAATTATGAAAAGAATCTCTATAGTCCTTATCACTACGATGCTGCTCGGTTTTTTTTCCGCTTCAGCAATTGCACAAAATGATACGCTTGCAAACGATTGCGATCCATATGGATTTTCGCTGTTTAATGAGGTCCCGGTTACACCTGTGAAAGATCAACACCGATCAGGCACCTGCTGGGCTTTTGCAGCTACTTCTTTTGTGGAAGCCGAAATTCTGCGCATGACAGATGATTCCTACGACCTGTCAGAGATGTTCTTTGTGAGAAATGCCTATGAAGATAAAGCTCTGAATTACGTTCGTCGTCACGGGAAATCCAATTTTAGTGCAGGAGGTCAGGCCCACGATGTTTTTAATACCATTGATAAATATGGAATGGTTGCTGAAAACGACTATCCCGGCTTAACCCGTGGTGAGGAAAAACATAACCATAGTGAACTCGATGGTGTTCTGAAAGCATTTGTTGATGCTGTTGTGAAAAATCGTGGACGACGCCTCTCTGATGTGTGGTTTGAGGCTTATTGCTCTATCCTGGATGTTTACATGGGGGGAACGAATAATCTTAACCCTGAAAAATTGCTTAAAAAAACGAATTTTAATACCAACGATTATATAGAACTTACTTCATATAACTGCTATCCATGGTTCGAAGAGGTGAACCTGCAGATTCCTGATAACTGGTCGTATGACACCTATATTAATATACCCCTCGATGATTTAATGGCTGTTATTAACTATGCTTTCGAAAATGGTTATTCAGTGTGCTGGGATGGTGATGTCAGTAGTCGTGGTTTTTCCCATTCCAACGGTGTGGCTATCGTCCCGGAGGAAAATGTTGATAATCTTGTAGGTACTGAGCTTTCACGATGGATGGATGTGCCTGAAGATGAAAGAGCTGATAAACTCTATGCCTTTAGCGGCCCGGTACCTGAGAAGAAAATTACAGATGATGACCGTATGGATGTATTTGCCGATTACACTTCCACCGACGATCACCTGATGCATCTTACTGCAATGGTAAAAGATAAGCAGGGGAATATTTATTACCGTACCAAAAACTCATGGGATACCGATAGTAATGATATGGGTGGTTATTTGAATATGTCAGAAGCATATGTCCGTCTTAATACAGTTGCGATAATGGTACATAAAGATGCTGTTCCAGTATCATTGAGAGGAAAAATCATAAAATAGCTGCTTATTATGATATTTTAAGTATTGCCTTAACATATTTTAACACGGCGTTTGCAGACCCTGTAAACGCCGTGTTTTATTTTTGCAAACAATGATTGAAATAATATTTTACCATGATGGAAACAAATATTAAAGAGTTAAATGAAATGATCCGCAGTGAGAGCGCATTTATCGATGTGATAACTGCAGAAATGGATAAGGTCATTGTTGGGCAAAAGCATATGGTTGAACGCCTGCTGATAGGGTTGCTGACCCGTGGGCATGTATTGCTGGAAGGTGTTCCGGGCCTTGCAAAAACACTGGCCATTAAATCCCTTGCCAATACTGTGGATGCAGGCTTTGCAAGAATCCAGTTTACTCCTGATTTGCTGCCTGCCGACTTGCTGGGTACTATGATCTATAGCCAGAAGAAGGAAGAATTCCAGGTGCGTAAAGGCCCCATATTTTCGAATTTTATTCTTGCCGATGAGATAAACCGGTCTCCGGCAAAAGTTCAAAGTGCGCTGCTGGAGGCAATGCAGGAACGTCAGGTGACCATTGGAGATCAAACTTTCTCTCTCGAAGAACCTTTCCTGGTGCTGGCAACTCAAAACCCCATTGAACAGGAAGGTACCTATCCGCTGCCCGAAGCTCAGGTAGACCGCTTTATGCTTAAAGTGGTTATTGGATACCCTTCAAAGGAGGAAGAAAAACTAATCCTGCGCAGAAATATTTCAGGTATTGCCATGAAAACTAATCAGGTTGTTAAACCTCAGGATATTATTAAGGCCAGGGAAGTAGTTAATATGGTGTATCTGGATGAGAAAATTGAAAACTATATTACCGATATTGTTTTCGCATCCCGTTATCCATCGGAATTTAAAATGGAAAGATTCTCTACAATGATTCAGTATGGTGCATCACCAAGGGCATCTATAAACCTGGCTCTTGCTGCACGTGCATATGCCTTTATTAAACGAAGAGGTTATGTGATCCCTGAAGATGTAAGAGCAGTTGCTCATGATGTCCTCCGACATCGTATAGGTTTGTCGTATGAGGCTGAAGCCGAAAATGTTACGCAGGAGGATATCATAAATGAAATCCTTAACAATGTAGAGGTGCCGTAAGAAAAACCTTTTCTGAGGATTTAGCTTAAAGCAAATTATGGAAACAGCAGAGATATTAAAAAAAGTCCGGAAGATTGAAATAAAAACCCGGGGCCTCTCGTCCCAGATTTTTGCAGGGCATTATCACAGTGCTTTTAAAGGTCGTGGTATGGCTTTTAGTGAAGTGCGTGAATATCAGTATGGCGATGATATCCGTAACATTGACTGGAATGTTACCGCACGACTGAATCATCCCTATGTGAAGATTTATGAAGAAGAGAGGGAGATGACCGTTATACTGCTGATTGACGTTAGCGGTTCCAACGAATTTGGTACCCGTAACTGCCTTAAGGAAGATCTTATTACAGAGGTTTCTTCGGTGCTTGCCTTTTCTGCGATTACCAATAATGATAAAGTAGGCGTTGTGTTTTTTAGTGATCAAGTGGAGAAATTTATTCCACCCAAAAAAGGTACAACGCATATTTTGCGGATTATCCGTGAATTGATTGATTTTCATCCTGAAAACCAGCAAACCGATATTGCAGAAGCATTGCGTTTTCTTACCAATGCCATAAAAAAAAGAGCTACTGTATTTCTTATTAGTGATTTTATTGATAATGACTTTGAAAAGGCGCTCAGAATAGCAAATCATAAACATGATATGGTAGCATTACGGGTTTATGACCCGGCAGAACAGGTGCTGCCAAATCTTGGTTTTGTCAGGGTTTTCGATAAGGAACGAAATTACCGGCGGTGGATCGATACTTCCAGCAGGAAAGTACGTAGTCATTATCAAAATTACTTTCAAAAACTGAATCATGATGTGGATACAGTGTTTAAAAGAAATGGCATTGATTACGCCCGTTTATCCACTGCAGAAGATTACGTCAAACCATTGATGAAACTATTCAGGAAACGAGAAAGCAGGTTTTAAAATGAACAGATTGAAAACTATACCGATCCTGTTATTTTTATGCGCAATACTATTTGCTTTGCCGACAGCATCAGCGCAGAAGGTATCTTCGTCGCTTGATACCACATCAATATTAGTGGGCGAACAGACAGGTTTGTATCTCAGTGTGTTATGTGATGCTGAGGCAAAGGTAACCTGGCCGCAGATCGGTGATACGCTACGTGCTGAAATTGAAGTTGTAAACCGTTCAACAGTAGATACAATTATAACTGAATCAGGAATGCTGGAGTATCGTCAGGAGTTAACAATAACATCCTTTGATTCTGGATATTATGCGGTTCCTCCTTTTCGGTTTCGTATTGATGTGGATGGTTTGAGCCATGAGCTGGAGACCATGGCTCACCTTTTGGAAGTACATACCATATCGGTTGATACTACAGCAGCCTTTCGTGATATTATGCCTGTTGCTTCGGTGCCTGTTACATTTGCCGAGGTCTTTCCCCGGGTGCTTGCCGGATTGGGATTTATCGCTGCAATAGTTTTTTTGTTTATTTATTTCAAAAGACGAAAACATAGAAAAGAGAATGGGTTACCTGTAATTCGACGAACACCTGACATTCCTCCACACAGGGCGGCTTTGGATGCCCTTGATACTTTGCACGAACAAAAACTATGGCAGCAGGGGAAAGTAAAAGCCTATTACAGTGCAGTTACGGATATCCTCAGGGTTTATCTGGAACATCAGTTTGCTCTTCGTGCTGTAGAAATGACTACAACTGATATTCTTGATCAGCTGGAAAGAAATCCATTGTTGAAGCAATATTATAAGGATACCGAATATCTCTTTTTCTCTTCCGATTTGGTGAAGTTTGCCAAAGCAATGCCCCAACCGGAGGATAATGATAAGATATGGCAGGATGCCCAAAAATATGTCCTGAATACTTATGCCACATTTACGGATGTAGCGGAAGCACAAAAAGAGCAAAATGAGAATCCCGGATTAATGGGGTCGGGAGACTCAGGAAAGGAGGCTGCCAATGTTTAATGATCTTGAATTTGCCAACAACGCATTGCTTTTCCTGTTATTGGTAATCCCACTTCTTGTTACCCACTATTTGTTACGTGGGCGCAAGCAATATGGTGATTTAAAAGTTGCCGATATGTCTGCATTCGGATCAGATGCAACAGGCTTCCGGCATTATGTTTTTCATGGTCTTTTTGTACTGCGAATGGTAGCTCTTGCGTTAATAATAGTAGCATTGGCCCGCCCGCAGCGTTCCTCTGAGGGGACCAATGTCTCCATAGAAGGTATTGATGTTGTTACGGCACTGGATGTTAGTGGTAGTATGTTGGCAGAAGATTTTCGTCCTAACAGGCTTGAAGCAGCAAAAGTTGTGGGAGCGGATTTTGTGGATGGCAGACCCAACGATCGCATCGGACTGGTTATTTTCAGCGGTGAATCATTTACACAATGCCCGTTAACCACCGATCACAATGTAGTGAAATCACTTTTTAAAGAAGTCAGGAGCGGGGTTCTTGAAGATGGTACTGCCATTGGTGACGGCCTGGCAACAGCCGTAAACAGGCTGCGTGAAAGTACCGCCATAAGCAAGGTTATTATCCTGCTAACGGATGGTGAAAATAACCGTGGCTCTGTGGATCCGGTATCCGCTGCTGAAATTGCCAAACTTTATGGCGTGAGAGTTTATACAATAGGTGTTGGAACAAATGGTAAGGCACCGTTTCCTGCGCGAGATGTTTTTGGACGCACCGTGTACCAGGAAGTAGAGGTGAAAATTGATGAAGAAACCCTGAGAAGTATTGCTGACATAACGGGCGGACAATATTTCAGAGCAACAGATAACGCTACGCTGGCTTCGATTTATAAAGAAATTGACAAACTGGAAAAGTCTAAAATAGATGTAACGGAATTTCAGCATAAGAGTGAAGCATTTTTGCCTTTTGTAGTTATTGCTCTGTTACTTCTGGCTCTGGAGTTTGTTTTAAAAGGATTAATTTTAAGAATGTTACCATAAAAGATATGTTTCGTTTTGAAAATCCATATATGTTGTATGCACTGGTGTTAATTCCGGTGTTTTGGGCTGTTTTTGTTATCCTTCAGCGGCGAAAGCGTAAGATGCTTTCCTCAACAGGTGATGCAGACGTTATGGCCCGCCTTACGGATGGCGTGTCGCGGGGTCGTGAGCGCCTGAAGTTTTTTGTTATTATGGTTGCCTGGGCCGCTTTGGTAATTGGTGCTGCAAACCCGCAGATCGGATCCAAAATGGAGAATGTCAAGCGCAAAGGTATTGATCTGATGGTTGCTCTGGATGTATCTAACTCCATGTTGGCAGAAGATATAAAACCCAACCGCCTGGAGCGTTCCCGGCAGTCTATATCTCAATTGATAAGCAAATTACAGGGCGACAGGATTGGAATTGTTGTGTTTGCCGGAAAAGCTTATATGCAAATGCCTTTGACCACCGATTACGCAGCGGCAAGGTTATTTCTGTCCACAATAAATACGAATCTGATTCCGGTTCAGGGTACGGCAATTGGTGATGCCATTAATCTATCCGTTAGTGCTTTTGATGATAATGAGCATGAAAAAGCAATTGTGATTATTACCGATGGTGAAAATCATCAGGGTGAGGTAATGGAGGCTGCAGCAGCAGCAGCAGAAAAAGGTATTCGTGTTTATACTATCGGTATGGGACTGCCCGAAGGTTCTCCTATACCTGTCTTTCAAAATGGACGTACAACAGGCTTTAAAAAGGATAAACAGGGTAATACAATTGTTACCCGGCTTAATGATAAAATGCTTAGTGAGATTGCTGATGCCGGAAATGGTATTTATGTGCGTGCCAATAACTCGCGTGCAGGACTGGAGAAAGTTTTTAAAGAAATAAACGCTTTGGATAAAAGTGAGATTGAAAGCCGCATATTTTCTGATTATGAAGACCGCTTTCAGTATTTTCTCGCTATCGCACTTGTACTGATTATTCTGGAACTTATCATTTCATCAAGGAAAAGTAGGCGGTTGTCGAAAGTAAATCTTTTTAAATCTTAAGATTATGAACCGATTTTTTTATGTTATATTATCTGCTCTTTTATTGCCGGCTTCGGTAATGGCACAGAATGTAAAAAAGGATATCCGTTCAGGAAATAAAGCCTATGATGAAGGAGCGTTTCAGGATGCTGAGTTAAATTATCGTAAAGCATTGGAAAATGTTGAAGGTGATAATCAAACTGCTCTCTATAACCTTGGGAATGCATTGTACCGGCAGGATAACTTTGATGCTGCCTCCGGATCTTGGGCTATGGCAGCAGACCAATATGAATCACCCGGGAAAAAGGCAAATGCTGCATTTAATCTCGGAAATGCAATGATGAAAACTCAAAAGTATCCGGAAGCAATTTCTTCTTATAAGGAAGCTTTACGAAATAATCCGGGTCATGATGATGCAAGGTATAATCTTGAATATGCTAAAAAGATGCTGAAACAGCAACAACAGGATCAGCAGAATCAGGATCAGCAGAACCAGGATCAGCAGAATCAGGATCAGCAGAACCAGGATCAGC
>CAZQNY010000002.1:0-20348 GCA_964594665.1 uncultured Bacteroidales bacterium | reverse complement strand
ATCAGCAGAATCAGGATCAGCAGAACCAGGATCAGCAGAACCAGGATCAGCAGAATCAGGATCAGCAGAATCAGGATCAGCAGAATCAGGATCAACAAAACCAGCAACAGCAACAACCACAACAACAGGAAATTTCACGTGAAGATGCACAGCGAATGCTTGAGGCGCTTAAACAGGGGGAGAAAGAAACAATGGAAAAATTGAATAAGAAGAAAGTAAAGGCCTCACGTGTTAAAATAGAAAAGGATTGGTAAAATGATGAAATCATTACATATGATGAAAGGTAGACGAGCAGGGTTTCTGGTGATAATTCTGTTGTTGATGGCCCTGAGTATATCAGCACAGGATGTGAAGGTTACTGCCACTGCGCCAAAGGTTGTCAGAGCAGGTGAGCAATTCCGCATCATGTTTACTGTTACCGGAGATTTTTCCGATTTCAAAGCACCTGATTTGGCTCCCTTCAGGGTGTTAAGTGGTCCCAATCAAAGCCGAAGCAGCAATTTTGAATTCCGGAACGGTAAAACAACTACATCAAAAACTACAACATATACATACTGGCTTCAGGGTACTGAAACCGGAAGCTTTTCAATATCACCTGCAACAGTGACCCTCAACAGAAAGCAAAAAATTGCTTCAAATAAAGTAGTTATCCAGGTGGTTGCAGGAAAAAATACAGGAAAGCCATCTGCATCCCAAACAGGTTCCGGACAGCAAACAGCATCACAGCAATCACCAACATCTTCTATTTCCGGGGATGATGTGTTTGTTCGTACGGAAGTCTCAAAAAAGAAGGTTTATATCGGTGAGCAGTTTGTGGTTTCGCAAAAAGTATATACACGATTAAACCTTGCCGGATTTGGTGATATTTCATTTCCGGGGTATAACGGGTTTTGGTCTCAGGATGTTGATATTCCTGATCGGATTAGCCTTGAAAGGGTGAGCCTGAATAATGATATTTATGGCATGGGTGAGCTTAAAAGAACTATATTGTTTCCGCAGAAAAGTGGAAAACTGACCCTCGATCCGGCCAGGGTCGAAGTGATTACTCAGGTTCGTTCCCGACAGGCAAGAAGAAATACAGGCGACCCGTTTTTTGATTCATTCTTTAATGATTCCTTTTTCAACAGCGGTGTTGCCAATGTTCCGGTCGAATGTGAGTCGAAACCCGTTACCATTGAAGTTTTACCATTGCCTGAATCCGGCAGGCCTGCTGATTTTTCTGGCGCTGTAGGACAGTTTTCAGTCTCTTCTGTTGTCGATAAAACCACGCTGAAAGCCAATGAAGCACTGACCATAAAATATAAGATATCGGGAACAGGTAATTTGCAGCTACTGGATATCTCAGATATTCAGTTTCCCCCTGATTTTGAGGTTTATGATCCCAAAGTATCGCGTAATATACAGGTGAAAAATAATGCGGTAACGGGCACAGTTACCTTTGAATATGTTTTAATTCCCCGTTCTGGTGGTGTTTATGGCATAAATCCTGTCCACCTTTCCTATTTCGACCCTCAGAAAGGGCAGTATGTAAAGCTTCGTACTTCCAACTATGAAGTAACCGTTGAAAAGGGCGATGAACCTTCAGAAGCTGTTATGTACTCCGGATTAGCCAAGGAAGAAGTAAGGATGATTGGTGAGGATATTCGTTACCTGAAAACCGGTGCCATTGGATTTATACCCACAGATTCTTCTTTTCCGGGTACTGTAAACTGGTATCTTATTGCTGCGGCACTGGTGGTGGTATTTATTGCATTATTTGTGGTACTTAGTCTTTATCGTCGAAATCGGGCTGATATAGCTGGTATGAAAAATCGTCAGGCAACACGAATAGCAAAAAAACGATTGCAGACAGCAAGCAAGCTTCTGCATGAGAACAAAGTTGAGCGTTTTTATGAAGAAGTATCAAATGCTTTGTGGGGCTATCTTGGCGATAAACTAAATATCCCCCCCTCAGAACTGAATACGGAGAATGCTAAAAGTCAATTTGTTAATCATCAGGTTGGTAACCATGTTGCTGATGCGTTTTTTTCAATTGTCTCCCACTGTGATTATGCCCGTTTTGCTCCGGGAGATCTCTCTTCAGGAATGCAAAATGTTTATAAGGAAGCATTATCAACAATTACTCAACTGGAAAAATATTTCACAAAATGATGAAAAAGATAGCCTTATTGATATATATGTTTCTGGTTACCATTGCGCCGTTGATTGCCCAGGAAAACCTTCAGCAGCTTTTTAACCAAGGAGTAAAGGCGTATGAGCTACAGCAGTATTCGGATGCTATGAATAAATTTGAAGCCATTGTTGCCAATGGATATTCTTCCGGGGAACTTTATTACAATATGGGCAACACTGCCTTTAAGCAAAAGAATTATCCTCTTGCAATTTTATATTATGAAAAAGCACGACTTCTGATGCCGTCAGATGAAGATCTGGAAACAAATCTTGTGCTTGCTAATGCCCATACTGTTGATAAAATTGAGCCTCTTCCACAACTGTTTTTTGAGCGTTGGTGGGCGTCATTGCTGGTTCTTTTATCTCCAACCCAATGGGCTGTGGCTTCATTGATTCTTCTAGCTGTTTTACTTGCTTTGTTTCTGTTGTTTCGTTTTGGTAATACATTATTACTGCGAAAAACCTCGTTTTATTTGTTTGTTGTCAGTGGTTTGTTTTTTATATTGTCGCTTGTGCTGTCGCATAATGCCCATTCAAAGCTTACAGCCCATGATCATGCAATAGTTTTTGTTCCTTCGGTTACGGCCAAAAGCTCCCCAACAACAGATAGTGTGGATATTTTTGTAGTACATGAAGGTACAAAAGTGGAAATGAGCGACCAGGTTGGCGAGTGGGTACGGATTTCATTGCCCAATGGAAGTGTTGGCTGGCTTAAAGCTAATGTATTGCGGATTATATAGAAGTTACGTTAATTTGGTTACTTTTGCCAGTATGGTAAGCTACGTTTCCGTTGAGGATTTTTTTCAGTTACAACAACAGCACTACCCGGTGTTGGATATCCGTACTCCCGGAGAATACATACAGGGCCATATACCCGGAGCAGATTGTTTTCCCTTGTTTGATAATGAGGAACGTCGTGTTGTTGGTACGTTATACAAGCAATCAGGCCCGGAGAAAGCCTTCCTTGCCGGATTGGATTATGCGGGTTGCAAAATGTCGCGCTATGTTAAAAATGCAGCGCATTATAATCAAAAAAACCTTCTGCTTCATTGTTGGCGTGGAGGGAAACGTAGTGAGAGTATGGCCTGGCTACTGTCACAGGCAGGGTATAACTGCTATGTCCTTGATGGTGGTTATCGTGCCTATCGGCGCTACATAAGAGCTTCGCTGGAAAAATATACGCATTTTATTGTACTTGGTGGTATGACCGGCAGTAATAAAACCGGTATGCTGCATGAAATGTCACAGCTTGGTGCTCAGGTTATTGATCTTGAAGGTCTGGCAAATCATAAAGGCTCCGCATTCGGGCATATCAACGAACCGGAGCAACCCACAACAGAGCAGTTTGAAAATAACCTCTATGCAGATATTTCAAAAATGGATCCTGATATTCCGGTCTGGCTTGAGGATGAAAGCCGCACAATTGGAAAGGTAGTACTTCCTGATTTGTTTTATAAAAATAAAAAAATGGCTCCTCTGCTTGTTGTTAATGTTCCCAAAAAAGAACGAATTATGCATCTTGTAGAGGATTATGCTAATATTGATGATGCCTATTTGTATGATGCGTTGCAGCGTATTCGCAAACGTTTGGGCGGCGATAACCTGCAAACCTGTATGCAGGCTCTCGAGGCAAAAGATTATCCTATTGTGGCTGATGTTACTTTGTCGTATTACGATAAAGCCTATAATTATGCGATCTCAACCCACCTTCCTGAAAATTTATTTACACTGGAACTGAAATCAACTGATCCTGTTGAAGGAGCAAAAAAAATACTGGCCTGGTATAATGATTGTCACCAAAATGTTCAGGAGTAAAATTCATTCCTTACATTTGCAAAAAAAAAATTACTATGGGTTTAAAATGCGGCATTATTGGCCTTACAAATACCGGAAAAACAACAATCTTTAATTGTATCTCCAGTAGTAAAGCAGAGGCGACGAATTATGCCTTCAGCGCTACAAAATCAAATATAGGGATGATTAATGTCCCTGATCCGCGTTTGTATGCCATCGATGATATCGTGCAGTCAGCTCGTGTTGTGCCGGCTACAGTGGATATTGTTGACCTCCCGGGGCTGGCAAAAGGAGCCAGCAAAGGGGAAGGTGTAGGGAATAAATTTCTTGCTGATGTGCAGCAAACGGATGCATTAATTCATGTACTTCGCTGTTTCGATGATGATAATCTGCCGCATGTGGAAGGTAGTATTGACCCGGTACGGGATATTGAAATTGTGGATTTTGAACTTCAGGTTCGAGACCTGGATCTTGTGCAACGTAAGGTTCAAAGGCTGGAGAAATTAGTGAAAATAGGGGATAAGGACGCCAAAAGAAATATCTCCATTCTTCAGAAATATGTGGATCAGCTGGAAAGTTTTGGTAATGTCCGTGATATGGATCTCGATGATGATCAACATGAGGTAGTAAAAGAACTGATGCTTCTGACAGAAAAACCTGTGATTTATGTCTGTAACGTTGATGAAGACAGCGCCACAACGGGAAATGACTATTCAAAAGCCGTTGAAGATCATTTTTCGGGTACAGAAACCATGACCCTTACAATTGCCGGAGCGCTTGAAGCAGATATTGCAGAACTGGAAAGCGAAGAGGATCGTATTGCCTTCCTGGGTGATGCCGGTCTTAAAGAGCCAGGCGTGGATATTATGATCCGCGCAGCATACGATATGTTAAACCTTCAGTCGTTTTTTACTGCCGGCCCCAAAGAGGTTCGTGCATGGACAATTAAAAAAGGAATGGCTGCACCTCAGGCTGCAGGTGTTATTCATAGCGATCTGGAACGCGGTTTTATTCGTGCGGAAGTAATAAAATATACCGATTTCCTGGAGCTTAAAAGTGAACATGCCTGCAAGGAAAAAGGGTTACTCTCCATTGAAGGTAAAAATTATATCGTTCAGGACGGCGATATGCTAAATATAAGGTTTAACGTCTGATTTTTTATTCCTTGCCTTCAGTTTTGGTTTTTTTTGTATTTTTATACAAAACATAACCAATGAAAGGATTTATTTTTTCTGAATTTCTGGAACTTGTAGAAGATCGTTTTGGTTATTCATTTATTGAAGAAATGATAAATGAAACCAGCTCCGATGGTATTTACACCTCCGTAAGTTCATACCCCGTCGAAGAGCTTGTCGAGATGGTTCTCTATATTAGTGAAAAAAAAGATGTTCCCGTTGAAGATTTGCTTTTGCTGTTTGGCCATTTTTTGTTTCCCCGGTTTGTTGCTTCATTCCCCGATTTCTTTCACGAAAATGAAACACTTTTCGACTTCCTTGGATAACTGCATGATATTATCCATGTAGAAGTACAAAAACTATATCCGGGAGCACTTACGCCCTCTGTAATACTGCATAAAAGTGATGATGGTTCTGTGCAGCTTAGGTATACCTCTCCACGAAAACTGGCTTGGTTCGCCAAAGGAATGCTTGAAGCTGCAATAGCTCATTTTAATGAAAAGCTCGTTATTGAAATGCAAATGAACAACCCTGATGGCTCTGATGTTCAATTTATTTTAACCGAATCTGCTGATGAATAATACAGGTCCTTGTTTGTCACTGCAAAAAGAGTATGATGCACTGAAAAATGTTCTGCAAAGGGAACGTAAAGCCCGGAAAGTAGCCGAATCTGTGATCGAAGACAAATCCCGGGAGCTATATCTTATCAATGAGGAGCTCCGGTCACTTAATGTAAACCTTGAAGCGCGTATTCGGGAGCGCACACGGGCGTTGGAGGATTCTAATACGCTGCTAAAGGAGGCTAAGAAGGAGGCTGAACAGACAAATGATGCGAAGAGCTCATTTCTCTCCAATATGAGCCATGAAATACGTACCCCGCTGAATGGAATTATTGGTCTTGTTACTCTGTTACAAAAAGAAAATCAGGATGATAGTTTTAAAGAAATGCTCGATGGAATTAAATTCTCTGCAAGTCATTTGCTGGGTATTGTGAATGATATTCTCGATTTTTCAAAAATTGAAGCCGGTAAAACTACAATTAATGCCATCGACTTTAACCTTCGGGATTTTTTGAACAATACCTATCAGCTATTCCTTCCTGTAGCAAAAGAAAAATCTTTGGAATTAAAGTTTTCGCTTGATGATAAACTTCCTGAATATGTCAGAGGTGATTCCATGCGCCTTGGCCAGGTTATAAATAACCTGCTGAATAATGCGGTCAAATTTACCACTAATGGCTTTGTAAAACTTTCAGCGTCTTTATCAAAAATACAGGGTGAGCATTGTGAAGTTTGTATTGAAGTTGCCGACACAGGAGTAGGTATCCCTGAAGATCGTCAGGAAGCAGTTTTTCAAAGCTTTGAACAGTCGGACAAAGGTGTGGAGCGAAATTTTGGCGGAACCGGCCTGGGACTGGCTATAACCAAAAAACTAATACAGTTGCAAAACGGAACTATCGGCCTGGAAAGTAAACCGGGATACGGGTCGGTGTTTACGGTTGTATTGCCTTTTGAAATAGTAGAAATGCAATATGAAGCACCCCAAAAGGATCATGACACGGGGAATCTGGAGTGCTCAGTACTTGTTGTTGAAGACAATAAAATGAACCAGTTTGTAATACTAAAAACATTACGACAGTGGAATATCTCTGCTGATGTGGTAAATAATGGACGTGAAGCCTTAAATATCCTTTCAACAAAGAGATATGATATTGTATTAATGGATTTTCAGATGCCTGTTATGGGAGGTATTGAAGCAACACGCCTGATCAGAGATACCGATTCCAGTGTTCTTGATCACAAAGTACCCGTTGTTGGCTTAACAGCAAATATTATGAGTGATAATAAAGAACCTTTCCCGCGAGAGCTGTTCCAGGAAATATTACCCAAACCTTTTGATTCTGATGTTCTTTACCGTACACTTAAAAAGCTGGCACCATGAAAATTGAACAGTATGTTAAAAGCCCGGAATTCGATAAGGTAAAGGCAGTGATCGATCATATGCCTGTTGTGATACTACTTCTTGATAATGATGGTGTTGTGTATTATGAAAATAATAAGGCAAAAACCATGTCCGGGTTGTTGAAACTCAAAAATAGTGATGCACTACTTCGCTATGGCGATTATATCCATTGTCGTTATGCTTATGAGAAAAACCATCGCTGTGGGAATAATTACTTTTGTGATTTTTGCGAATTGCATCATTCGTTTGGCATAGCATCAACCGAACCCAAAACAGTTGAATTTGTACGCGAAGTGATGCGTTTTGATGAACCCGTTATAAAGTGGTTCCGTGCAACGGTAATTCCAGTAGAGTCGTTTAAACTTCTGTTTTTGGAAGAAAAAGAAGTTACTGAATAAGCACTACTCTTTGTGTCCGAAATATATCAGGCTGAGCATGGTAATATCGTCCGATTGCATATTATCTTTAACATGCGCGCAAATATCTTTTTTTATAAATTCTACCAATGCTTTTGGCTCGCGTGCAGGAGCTTTTATGAGCTGTGTAATTAATCGTTCATCTGAATAAAGTTCTTTCTGGCGGTTTTCAGCTTCTGTAATACCATCCGTATACAGGAACATAATATCACCGGGTTGTAAGGTTTTGGTTTTTTCTACATATGGATAACTGTCGAAAAGACCTATGGGGATCATTGTTGTTGTTTCAAAGTACTCCGGTTTTTGATCTTTATGAATAACCACCGGAGGATTATGCCCTGCATTGGTATAGGTCATTTTACCGGTTTTAAGATTGACAATTCCTATGAAGAATGTTACAAACATGCTGGAATCATTACCGGCAGCAAGTGATGCGTTCAGGGTGTTAACAATGGTTGCAGTAGAAAGCTGGTTGGGAGCGGTGCTCCTGAGAAGCGTACGTGTTACCGCCATAAACAATGACGCCGGAACACCTTTTCCGGAAACATCACCGATGGCAAAACACAAATGCTCGTCATCGATAAGGAAGAAATCGTATAAGTCACCTCCCACTTCTTTTGCCGGTTCAAGAACAGCGAAAAGATCAATTTCTGGTGTATCGGGGAAAGGCGGAAATATTTTGGGAATCATTCCCATCTGGATTTCTCGTGCAATACGTAATTCACTTTCAATTTTTTCTTTTGCCGCTGTAGTATCTTTCAGGTTTTCAATGTAGTTTGTGAGTTCCGACTGCATATAGGCGAAGCTGTCATGAAGGTCTTTCATCTCATCTTCCGACTCTACAGACGGAAGGGGATTGTTGAAATCTCCACCGGCAATAGCTCTTGCTGAGTTGGCAAATTGACGTAAAGGCTTAACTTGTTTTTTAACTATCCGGGAAACAATGGATATTAACAGCGAGAGCCCTAACACGGTGAGCCCGATCAGGATAAGAGATATCTTCCTTAATGAAGCATACATTTCAGCTTCCGGAAAAACAACAATAAGAGCCCATTTGCTTGTTGGCAAAGGGGTATAATAGAGCTGCATCTTTTCACCGCGAAGCGTACAATCTGCAAAGTTGGTGTTTCCGGCAAGCATATCCCTGCCAATAGCACGGAGCCCCGGAATATTGATTTCCTTTGCATAGCTGAAGATCGTTTCGTGCATTATAAGGTCCTCATTGGGATTAATTACAAAACTGCCGTGTTGGGTGATTACTGTTGCATATCCGGTCTCCAGTATTTTTACCTGACTAATTAATTCCGTAAACCATTCCAGCGATAAGTCAATGGTTATTGTACCTGCAAATTGTTTTCCCTGCAGGGTATTTCTGTAGAATGGCCTTGAATAAGATGTTATGATTTCATTGGATCCTCCTTCATCGAAGTATGGTTCTGACCAATAATCCGTCTCGATAAATTTGGGGATCTGATACCAGTCCATGATGAAATATTCATAATCAGGGTGACCTAACTGGAAGCTTTCAATAGTACCGTTTTTTCTAACTGAGTATGGCGCAAAGTATTTTCCCTTTTCAGGGAAAAAATCAGGTTCAAAAGCAACCGCACAACCCAAAATAAAAGGATTCGCCCTGGTGATGATTTCTGTTAAAGAACATATGCTGTCGGCATTGAGAGGCTTTTCTTCCAGCATCCACATATAATTATCAATAATTGTTTCAGTGGAAAAGAGAACTTTTTCGGCTTCGAGTACTGTCTTTTGACCTATTTCAATGGCATTTTCAACGGTCTTTTCCTGAATCGTGTTTTTTGAGAAAAAATAAAAGGTCCCAAGGCATATAATAAAAAGCAATGTGCAGAATGTCAGAATGTTTACAACAATGCGAAATGACAATGAATGCTTTAAGAAGTGTAACATAATTATGGCGTTATGGTGTTGTTAATCTATTTGCTTATCAGTGGTTTATAGAATTCATCGTAAGGGATATCTCTTCGGATATACTCTCCTTTTTGAAGCAGACGGATTGTGTGGTCATACTTTTCATGCGTTAATTCGCCCCGCACACCTGTATCATTTGGAATGATAAGTTCACAGATGCGGTCGAGCATCCAGGATTGATGTGCTCTGTTGGTTGGGACATGTTCTTTTTTCATTAATGCAATTAATGTGTCAAGGGTCTGTTCACGATTACTGCATGCATATTCCCACCCTTTTTGAGTGGCTTTTACGAATTTTCGTAATTGTTCCTGTTTTGAATCAAAGGTTTCCTGCAAACAGTAGATGCCATCTTCCGGGATATCATATCCATAATCCGACAGGAAAATTGTATTTACCTCGTCCACGTTTATTCCTGCATTGATAATCTGATCATATTCGTTATACCACATTACTGTCATAGCATCAATACCTCCTATAAGAAAAAGATTGACGGTTGACAAAATGGGAACCCAATCGACTGTGCATTGGTTTTCTACCAGTGCCATTTTTGGGATTTCATCAAAACCACTGCTCCAGATTCCTGCTTTTTTGCCTTTTAAGTCGTCGAATGTTTCAATTTGTGAACTTTTTTTTGAGATAAACAGCAGCGCAGAATGTTGTGAAAGCTGAGCGATATTAACTATATCAAGGCCGTTGTCTCTTGCATCTATTGCCGTGACCAAAAAAAGAGAGATGATGTCAGCTTCTCCTGAAATGAGCTTTTCTGTTGCCATAACCGATGCTGACGGGTGTTCAATGTTCACAATTAACCCTTCATCAGCATAAAATCCCATTTTGTCTGCCATATAATAGCCCGAAAACTGCGCCTGTGGCAGCCAGTGAGGTGTGAAAACAAGCGTGTCGGTTTGTGCAGAACAAAATAGTGAGAACAATAGAGCGGTGATTGTTAATATTCTGATTCGTATCATATTAAAAGCTGTTTGTTTTCTGATAACTATGTTAATACAATGTTGTTTACGGCTGGTATAATTGAACATGTAAAGTTTAGCGTTTTTTTTTAACAAATCAAGACTATTGAAATATTTATTTCCTGTTACTCTTAAAAATAAACCTTAGTGTTTAATCAAATAAAGATTGCTGTAGAGAATATAAAAAGGCCTTGTCTTCACAAAAGAGGACAAGGCCAAAGAAATATTATGTATATAAATTTACCGATTCAGGAGTTTATATTTTTGTTTCTTTCAGTATAACGTCGTGAGCTCCACCTTCAATAATACTGGTAGATGACACCATGGTAATTTTAGCATTGTTCTGGAGGTCTTCAATGGACATAGTACCACAGGAGCACATGGTAGATTTGATTTTTCCAAGTGTGATATCAAG
Source organism: uncultured Bacteroidales bacterium (assembly GCA_964594665.1). Classification (GTDB taxonomy): domain Bacteria; phylum Bacteroidota; class Bacteroidia; order Bacteroidales; family BM520; genus BM520. The sequence goes on along the minus strand of CAZQNY010000002.1, from coordinate 9,505 downwards.
GTTATCTTTCATTTTACCTGCATATGGGACATAGCTGTCGACACCTTCTTCAAACTTGAGGTTTTCGCTGCCCCCCATATCATAACGTTGCCAGTTTCTGGCTCTGTTGCTTCCTTCACCCCAGTATTCCTTAACGTATTTTCCACCGATCATGAGTTTCTTTGACGGGCTTTCGTCAAAACGTGCAAAATATCTACCCATCATGATAAAATCAGCACCCATCGCCAATGCAAGTACCATGTGATAGTCCTGCACAATACCGCCATCACTACAGATAGGAATGTATTCTCCATGCTCTTCAAAGTACTGATCGCGGGCCTTTGACACATCAATCAGTGAGGTTGCCTGACCACGGCCAATACCTTTTTGTTCTCGCGTAATACAAATACTGCCACCGCCAATTCCTACCTTTATGAAATCAGCACCTGCTTTGGCCAGATAATCGAAGCCTTCCTTGTCGACAACATTGCCAGCACCTATTTTAACATCATCGCCATAGGTTTCTTTCACATAGCGAATTGTTTCATACTGCCACTGCGAGAACCCATCAGAGGAATCAATACAGAGTACATCAACACCTGCGGCAATGAGTTTTGGTATTCTCTCTTTATAATCTCTTGTGTTTATTCCTGCTCCCACAAGTAATTTCCTGTTGTCATCAGAAAGTTCTCTTGGATTCCTCTTGTGACTGTCGTAATCTTTACGGAAAACAAAATATTTTAAGTTCTGCTGATCATCAATAATGGGCAGTGCATTGAGTTTGTTATCCCAGATAATATCATTGGCTTCATGTATTGAGATACCAAATTTGCCGGTTACAAGCCTGTCGAAAGGAGTCATGAATTCTTTAACCTTCTTGTCGCTGCTGTCGCGGGAAGGCCGGTAGTCACGCCCGGTAACAATACCTAAGAGTTTACCGTTGGAAGTCCCGTCTTCAGTAATACCGATGGTGGAATATCCTTTTCTTTCTTTGAGCTCAATTACATCCCGGAGGGTGTTTTCAGGTGTCAGGTTTGCATCACTGATAACAAAACCTGCTTTGAATTTTTTAACCTTCCTGACCATTTCAGCCTGGCTTTCAATTGATTGTGACCCGAAGATGAATGATATGCCACCATTACGGGCAAGTTCAATTGCCATTCTATCGTCCGAAACAGCCTGCATTATTGCTGATACAAAGGGGATGTTCAGCTTTATGGATGATTGCTCTCCCTTTTTGAACTTTACCATTGGAGCCGATAAATCTACCTTGGATGGAATGCTCTCCACTGTGGTTAATCCCGGAATTAACAAATATTCGCTAAATGTTCTTGAAATGTCATTAATAATCTGAGCCATAACTATACCTTTTTCTAAAATTACACAAAAATAGTTAAAAATTGGCTCAGCAGGTTATTTTTTAGTGCTATGTGAATAGTTCTGTGTACGGTTTATGAATTTATGTAAAGCGGGTTACTTTACTACTGTGCCGATGAATTGCTTTTGAATATAGTATTATTTGTCTATTTTTGAAAAATAAATAACCTATCTATGCCCGGGCGTGTTTATCGATTTTGCAGAAAGCATATTGTGCTTATATTTTCATTAAGTGCTTTTGCGGTATTGTCATTAGTGTCGTTTTGGTCTATTACTTATCAAAAGGAAAAATGGGAAGCAGAGGTGCGTTTTGAATTATCTGAAACACTTTTGGAAAAGCAACTGGCGCTAGGCAATAGTATAAGCCGACGGGCTTCATATATACGAAATATTGCACTGTATGTATCTCAACATCCTGATATAACTCCATCAGAATTTTGTGAACGGGTACAAGATATTATCTGCGGTGATAGCCTGGTTTATACTATGGCCCTGCTTCATGAGGGTATTATAAATGCCATTTGTCCTGATGAGGGTCATCTGCAAGCATTGGGGATAGATTTATTTCAGTATCCCGGATGTGAGACATTGGCTTTTAAAGCAAAACAAGATAATATCCCCTGCCTTAGCGAACCTGTAAAGCTTGCAGAAGGATATGATGGCCTTATATTATTGCATCCGGTATTTACTAAGGGTGAGAATGGAGAATCGGAATTTTGGGGCTTTGTTGATTTAGTGATGTTTTTGCATCCTTTATTGCAGGAAGCTGATATTGCGATTAATGAAGATGATGCTCAATTTGCACTTCGTTCTGTAAGTGGCTTTTCGAGTCATGGGAGCCTGCTTTTTGGATCTGCCAGTGTTTTTTTGTCGTACCCTGTAGAGGTAAGCATACAGGTTCCGGGGGGAGAATGGGCTCTTGCTGCAGCTCCCGAATCCGGATGGACCTATTATCAACACCATGAACGTGTTTTGTTTGGATTTATGCTTCTGGCCGGTTTTATCATCAGCATACTTCTGGGTTTTATTGCTCGGTTTGTGCGTAAATTACGACGCAGTGAACGACAAATGAGAGCTTATTTTTCCTCCATGGATAACCTCGTCTTTCATTTTGATATCGATGGTTATTACCTTGATATCGCACCTGCAAAAGAAGAGCTTCTTGTTGCACCCAGAAATGAGGTAATAGGCAAAAATATCTTCGATGTCCTTCCTCAAAATATAGCTAATGATTTTTATAAAACAATAAAGAATTGCATCCTGACCGGGGAACTCAGAATTATGGAGTATTCATTGAAAATTGATGATAAGACTCGTTGGTTTAATGCCCGTATAAGTAAGTTGAACTCAACAAGTGTTATTGCTCAGGTGTATGATATTACCCAAAATAAGGTCCAGCAGGAAAAATTGCGCGAGTCAGAAAATAAATTCAGAGAACTTAACGAAACCAAGGATCGCCTTTTTTCTATTGTCGCCCATGATATACGGAATCCATTGAATACGATTAATGGCTACCTGAATCTTTTGAAAGAAAATTATTCCTGTTTTTCTGAGCAGGAAAGACAACAATTTATAAATACAGCCTACCACTCAACAACCCAGACGGTAGATCTTATCGAGAACCTTCTCTCATGGTCATTGGCTCAGCAGGGGAAATTAACCTTTGTTCCTCAGAAATTTGAATTTGCTGATCTGGTCGGAGAGGTAGAGGACGAGCTGAAAGATATGGCACATTTAAAGAATATCGATATTAATACTACTTTATATAATGGTTGTCAGGTATATGCTGACAGGAATATGTTGAAAACAATCCTGCGCAATTTACTCTCCAATGCAATAAAATTTTCGTTTGAAGGGGGGCGGGTTGATATTGAAACATGGATGCCAAAAGAAAGCCCTGAGAAATTAGGAATACGTATTATCGACAGTGGCGTTGGAATGGCTCCTGAAAAAGTTGAAGCACTGCTTGAAGTGCAAGGAAACCAAACCTCCCCGGGAACGAATAATGAAAAGGGTTCCGGTTTGGGATTGCCATTGTGTAATGATTTTATTCGTCTTCATGAAGGAATATTATCGATAGAAAGTAATCCCGGTGAGGGTTCTGTTTTTAGCTTTTTAATTCCTCTGGCAAACTGAATGCCTATCTCAAATCATTATAATTGACACCATTATAAAAAAATAATTACCTTTGCATGGTAAATGGTCCCCGTTGGGGGTTAAAAGGGAATGCCGTGAAAATCGGCAACAGTTCCCGCTGCTGTGAATCCCAGCATCTTAGCATTATGGTTCTGAATCCATGCCACTGTATTCTTACGGGAAGGCTTCAGTTTCCGGGATAAGTCAGAAGACCTGCCATAAAAATCCATATCTGAGTCCTGCGGTGAACAGGTTTTTCAGGGTTTATAACCCCAAATTGACAATTTCCCCGCTTTCTCAGGTCGTTTTTGAATGAAAAATATATTTTATGAAACGACTGCTACTCGTTTTTTTAACTGTTGCAGCTGCCGGGATAGCATCAGCACAGTACATTTCAGAGGTATATGAATATTGTCCGGCACCCGGGCAGTATATCAATGTTGATCCCTGGGGAACACCGTCGGCTATGCAATCTGTTATTGGTGGCATAAACGGATCCATGACTCTTGGCACCTTTGGCGGCTATGTGGTTTTTGGCTTTGAAAACCCGGTTGAAAATGATCCACTGAACCCTTATGGAATTGATTTCTCTGTGTTTGGAAACCCTTACGATGACTGGTCGGAACCTGCTGCTGTGTATGTAATGAAGGATCAGAACCAGAATGGTGTTCCCGATGATCAATGGTATTTACTGGCAGGAAGTGATTATTTCTTCTCCACCACGAAGAATGATTACTGCGTAACCTATTCCAACCCCGGAGGAGAAAATGCAATTGATATTCCCTGGAGTGATAATCAGGGCAATACCGGTGTTGTGGAGGTTAATGAATTCCATTCCCAGCCCTGGTATCCTCTAATTGCAAACTTCCCGGAAATACCTTCCGACCACTATTCTCTTGAAGGCCATTATGTTAAAATCCGCCTTGATGAAACAAATCCTGCTTCCGTAAAATCCTATTGCCGTGCATTTGGGTATGCAGATAATTATAAAAGAAGTGCAGGTACTCATCTTTTACCGGATAACCCATATACTCAGGCCCTTGAAAATGGTGGTGGTGATGCCTTTGATATCTCCTGGGCGGTGGATAGCCTTGGTAATTATGTTGATCTGGATGCAATCGATTTTGTAAAAGTACAGTCTGCCGCAATGGGAAATGGCGGCTGGCTGGGTGAAATATCAACCGAAGTATGTGGCGCGGTCGATATAGCCCCTGATCAAACCGTTTCAGGAGAAATGAATGCTCTTGTTGTTGGGGATCTACCGGTCGTTTGTACTTCCCCCACCTGGCAGCTGGAGTATGCCGCTTTTTCAGCAGGGCGTTTAAAACCTGATGCCACTGTTGAATGGTCGGTTAGTATGAAAAATGCTTTTATCGATGGTGATAATATCCTGCATATTCCCGCATCAGGAGAAATAACACTGACAGCAATATCTCCGGAAATCCCGGGTGTGATGTGGTCTCAGACTTTTACGGCAATGCTTTCAAATGGTCTGCCGTCATTGAATAGCCCAGCGCTGTGTCGTGTTTATCCCGTTCCGGCAAAAGATTTTGTTCATGTGTTTGTCGATCAATCATGTGATGCCTGTATTTATAATATTGATGGTACTATTGTTGAAAAGATCTCTCTGAAGAAAGGAGAAAATACGCTCAGTATTTTAAATTATAAAAGTGGATTACTGCTGCTAAAAGCTGAGCTTGACGGCGCTGTTGTTGTGCGAAAAATAGTTGTTCAATGAGCTGTCGCATAGCTTTTTTCCTCTTGTTTTTTGTCATCAGCCATATGTCATTCGGACAGAATATGTCTGATAGCATTATAAGTCTTCCTGTGGCCAATATTTTTGGTAATAAGATATTTCTTCCTGAGGAAGCAGGCATGAAGACTACCCGTGTGGATACGGTGATTATGATGGACAAAATTACGCGTGATTTATCGGATCTGCTTGCGGAAAATACTCATGTTTTTATAAAGGATTACGGCCGCGGAGCATTGGCAACAGCCTCCTTCCGGGGTACGGCTCCCTCTCACACCCAGGTGTACTGGAATGGAATGAATATAAACAGCCCAATGCTTGGTATGGTGGACTTTTCACTTATTCCTGTATATATTCTTGATGATGTTTCTCTACACCATGGAACTGCAAGTATTGCCGATGGCAGTGGAGGCCTCGGTGGATCCATAAACCTTCAGAATACACCTCAATGGGGGAAAAATGTTGACCTTCGCTTTCTTCAGGGTGTGGGCTCTTTTTCAACTATTGAAGACTTCCTCTCATTTTCTGTTGGTAATGATAATTTTCAATCAAAATCCAGGGCCTATTGGTCGTATTCAAAGAATGATTATACATTTCTAAATAAATATAAATTTGATATTGATCCTGAAACCGGCGACTTTGTTTATCCTGTGGATACAAATAAAAATGCTGAATATCAGAAGCTTGGCTTTCTTCAGGAGTTGTATTACCGCTCTGGGAGCGGTGCTGTCTGGTCGGCGAAATACTGGGGGCAACGGTCGGAAAGAGAGATGCCCGGTGTGGCAAGTTATGAAGGCCTGGAAGCATCCAGAAGGAATAACCTTTCTGAAGAAAACCATAAGATAATCCTTAACAGAACAATTACGAAATCCGGCTATTCATTGGCGTTACAATCCGGGCTCCGGTATCATTATATGAATTATTATCTGAAAAACTATATTCCCGGTTATGGGTATCGTAATTCAGTGTTTTCAAACAGTGAGGAGTTTAGTGTTCTTAATAAGGCTGATTTTGTTTTAAAATTGAGTAACTCTCTCTCTGTTAATGCTTCATTATCGTATAATTACTATGATGTTTCTACAGCAGATACCGTATCTGATGCGGGATATGATACTATCAGAAATGATCTCTCTCTTTACCTGTCAATTCGTAAGCAGTTTTTTAATGTGGTCAATACCAATTTTATGCTTCGTCAGGGGATTGTAGATGGTGAAGTTACTCCTGTGACGCCTTTTTTTGGCTTTGATATAATGCTGAATGATGCAAGGCATATTATATTGAAAGGAAATGTAGCCGGGAACTTTCATCAACCCACATTGAATGATTTATATTGGTTGCCAGGGGGTAATCCGGATTTGCTCCCTGAAAAAGGTTTTTCAACCGAATTAGGTGCTGAAGCATTGTTTCAGGTTTCAGAATGTCAGATTATTCCTGATATCACCATATTCTATTCCGATATCGATGATTGGATAATCTGGACATACTCCGGTAAAGGGTATTGGAACCCAATGAATATTAAACGAGTGGTGTCGAAAGGCATGGAAGCATCTGTCGACATAAAATGGGAGTGCGGAAATCTGAAATTTGTGTCTATAGCGACTTATTCTTTTACGCAGGCATTAAATTATGGCGACCCACTGGTGTGGGGCGACCAGGCGTACGGAAAACAACTGGTATATATACCGGTGCACTCTGGTAACCTGATGTTTGGTGTGTCATGGAAAAAATGGTCTGCAACCTGGCAGCATAACAGTTATAGCAAGCGCTTCACAACAAGCAGCAACGACTTAACCCGGCGTGCTTCTGTGTATCCCTATTTTATGAATGACCTGAAGTTAGGACGGGACTTTTCTTTCCGTTCAATAGAGATGTCGGCAGAATTAAAGGTGAATAACCTGTTTGATGAGACGTATCATTCAGTATTAATTCAACCTATGCCAGGCATAAATGTTATGTTTCAGCTTATGATAGATTTGCTATGAGAAAGATAATTCCCGTTGTCCTGGCTGTTGTTGCCATATGTTCCTGTTCATGCATGAAGGATGAGCTTTACTGGGACAATCATAGTACTCCGGCTGTAAAATCGCATGCGGGTGTATTTATTACAAATGAAGGTAATTTTACTTACAACAATGCATCTTTGTCGTATTATGATATTGAGAATAGTGAGGTATTTAATGATCTGTTTTTTGAAGTAAACGGCCATCCGCTTGGTGATGTGGCACAATCCTGCGTACTGCATGATTCACTATTGTATATCGTTGTTAATAATAGCGGGAAAATTGTTATTGTTGATGCAGAAGATTTTTCTTTTAAAGGGAAAATTACAGGACTTACATCCCCGCGGTATATGTATTTTTTATCGGATGAAAAGGCGTATGTAACTGATCTTTATGCTCATGCGATAACAATTGTGAATCCCAAAACCTATGAGATTACCGGATATATATCTGTGCATAACACAGCTACATCGTATAACCAGCATCCAACCGAACAGATTGTCGCAGTAGATGATCGGGTTTTTGCGAACTGCTGGAGCTTTGATAATAAGATTTTGGTTATAGACCAAAACAGTGATAAGGTTATCGATTCTGTTGCCGTGGCCAAACAACCAAATTCTATGGTTGTGGATAAGTATAGCCGGCTTTGGGTGCTTTCCGACGGAGGGTATTCAGGAACCCCTTTTGGCCATGATCAGCCTGCATTAACCTGTATCGAACCTTACTCTTTGACAGTTATCGATACTTTTACCATGGATTTGGATGATTCTCCATCAGAGTTGACAATTAATGGTTCCGGGGATACGTTGTATTTTCTGAATGGTGATTTATACCGAATGGCTGTAGTAGGGATGGATACGCCGGAAGTGTTTGTTGAAAGCCCTTACGGAAATGGCTATTTGGGAGGTTTTTACGGGCTGGGGGTTGATCCGTCATCATCAGAGATTTACCTTGCTGATGCCATTGATTTTAATCAGCCCGGCGTAGTGTATCGTATATCTCCGCAGGCTATGCCTGTTGATACTTTCCGGGTAGGTATAATTCCGGGAGTATTTTGTTTTAAGTAAAAAAAAGTAAAAATGAAAGGGAAAGTGCATATTTATACCGGAAACGGTAAAGGTAAAACAACTGCTGCGCTGGGAATTGCACTACGGGCTGCCGGGGCAGGGCATATGGTGTTCTTTGCACAATTTGTAAAAGGAATGAAATATGCTGAAGTCAGTGCCATTGAAAACTATTTGCCAAAGGTATCAATAAAGCAATATGGACTTAAGTGTTTTATTGAAAATGACCCGACCGACGAAGATATTCTTATGGCACAAAAAGGACTTCAGGAGGTTTCCGTAATACTTGCCTCCGGCGATTACAATATGGTTGTTCTTGATGAAGCAAATATAGCACTCTATTATAAGCTGTTTTCAGTGGACGAACTTATTACCGCTCTTGATAAAAGAGATGATAATACTGAGGTAATAATAACCGGTCGTTACGCTCCTGATGCATTAATTGAATATGCAGATCTTGTAACAGAAATGAAAGAGATAAAACATTATTACACCACCGGACTGCAGGCCCGGAAAGGTGTTGAGTATTAGTTGCATTCTGAGAGAACCAGTTCCTTTGGTATTGAGAACCAAAATTCGGACCCTTCATCTACTTCTGAACTGACACCGATTTTGCCGCCGTGGCGTGTGATAAATTGTTTGCAAAGGCTTAACCCAAGACCTGTTCCTTTTTCTCCGCTTGTCCCCGGAGTACTTTTTGCCTGATAAATATTAAATATTTTGTCTATTCGGGAGGGTTCAATACCAATCCCCTGATCTTTAATAAAGAAAACTGTTTCGCTATCATTTTCCTTCATTTGTATCAATATTTCTGTGCCGGGTTCAGAGAATTTTATGGCATTACGAATCAGGTTGCGCATGATCGTGCTGAAATAATACAGATCAGCTTTGATATTCATTGTAGTAATATCACGGTATGTGATCTTAATGTTCTTTTCATTAGCTTCAGACGTGAGAAGATCCACAACATTTCGGATCAGGGATTTTACCTCAATCTCCTTGGGGTTGAAATAGGTTTCGTCGAGTTGACATTTGGCCCAGTCAAAAAGATTTTCAAGAAGCATATAGGAGCTTTTTGCACTCCTGTTACACTCAGCAATTAAATCTGATAAGTGTTTGTCGTTATAGATGCTTGTTTTCTTATAAATGATTTCTAAAAGCTTGTCAATAGTACCCACAGGACTTTTTAAATCATG
>CAZQNY010000001.1:163446-164960 GCA_964594665.1 uncultured Bacteroidales bacterium | reverse complement strand
ATTGATTAATGGTTTAATCTTTCCTGGTTCCTTCTGTTTTTGGTTTTCACCGCAAAGGCGGGAAGACGCAATAACCCGTTTACGGGTTTCGTCTTCGAACCTCATCTGAAACAAGACCAATGGCTATACCCTTAACCAAGCCAAATGCGCATTTAATTTTTTCATATTATTTATTGGATATTATTGATTCGGTTGAGACGAAAAATTTGATAACAATGACAACCCGACAACCCACAACTGACAACAATCCCCACTCCAGACCCGACAGGAGAAAGATACCTGTCGGATCCTCGCAACCACCAACCTCTCTACGCCCCGAGTAGTTCTTCCTCCCGGTCATCCTCAATACGCAGGTTGTCAATAATAAAGTTTTGACGTATTGGTGTGTTTTTTCCCATATAGAAGGAAAGCAAATCAGGTATTTGCGATGTGCTGGAGAGTAAAACCGGTTCTAACCGTATTTTAGGGCCAATAAAATGTTTGAACTCATTTGGAGATATTTCTCCAAGACCCTTGAATCGTGTAATTTCGGGGTTTTTCCCCAGTTTTTTTATTGCATTTATTCGCTCCGGTTCTGAGTAACAATAGATAGTTTCTTTTTTATTCCGAACCCGGAATAGTGGCGTTTGCAAAATATACAGATGCCCTGTTTTTACAAGATCAGGGTAAAACTGAAGAAAAAATGTCAGGAGTAGAAGGCGGATATGCATTCCGTCAACATCGGCATCAGTAGCGATAACAATGTTGTTATATCTCAGGTTATCAAGGCCTTCTTCAATATTGAGTGCCGTTTGAAGGAGGTTGAATTCATCATTCTGATAGACTATTTTTTTACTTTGGCCATAGCTGTTAAGCGGTTTTCCCCTCAGGCTGAATACTGCCTGGGTATTAACATCTCTGGATTTGGTAATGGATCCACTTGCAGAATCACCCTCAGTAATAAAAAGGGTAGAGTCGAGGCGCTTTTCATGATTTGTATTAAAATGAACCCGGCAATCGCGTAGTTTTTTATTATGCAGGCTTGCCTTTTTTACACTTTCTTTTGCAAGCTTTTTTATTCCTGCTATTTCTTTTCTTTCTTTTTCCGACTGAACGATTTTTTTCTGCAGTGATTCAGCTGTATTCTGGTTCATATGCAGAAAATCATCGAGGTGCTTCTGCACAATAGCTCCTATAAAACTTCTGATCGTCTGGCCCTTGGGTTCCATGTGAAGAGAACCAAGCTTTGTCTTTGTCTGTGATTCAAAAACAGGTTCCTGAACCTTAATACTTAAGGCAGCAACAATGGATTGACGAACATCGCTGGTGTCATAATTCTTACCATAGAAATCCTTAATTGTTCTTCCAATGGCCTCTTTAAAGGCGGATAGATGGGTACCTCCGGATGTCGTATGTTGTCCGTTTACAAAGCTGTAATATTCTTCACCATATTGGCGTGCGGAGTGTGTTATGGCAAATACAAAATAATCTTCGTTAATATGCATACCGTTTTGCTCAGAGCATTCAAAAGCGAC
>CAZQNY010000001.1:0-163436 GCA_964594665.1 uncultured Bacteroidales bacterium | reverse complement strand
TTCTTCTCCGTATTGGCGTGCTGAGTGTGTTATGGCAAACTCAAAATCATCTTCATTAATATGAATAATGGGATATACAATGGGATTTCCATTTATATTTTTCTCCAGCAGGTCGAGAAGTCCGTTTTTACTAAAGAATTTAGTTCCGTTAAAATTAATTGTCAGCCCGGTGTTGAGATAAACATAATTCCACAGGAGTTTCTCAATATATTCAGGGATGAAGCGATATTCGCCGAAAATTTCTTCATCAGGGACAAAAATTGTTTTAGTACCGTTTTTTTCGGGGCATAGTTGAATATTCTCCTCATTAACAACATTGCCTTTTGAGAATTCAACGATTTTGGTTTCCCCATCACGTATTGCCTGGGCTTTAAAATATGATGATAAGGCATTTACAGCCTTTGACCCAACACCATTAAGGCCAACCGATTTTTTAAACACCTTGGAATCGTATTTGGCTCCGGTATTAATTCTGCTGACGCAGGCTACAAGCTTACCAAGGGGGATACCTCGTCCGTAATCTCTTATAGTAACGGTTTTATTTTCAATGGTCAGTTCAATTTCGCGGCCGAAGCCCATCATAAACTCATCAATCGAGTTGTCGAGAATTTCTTTGATAAGCACATAAATACCATCATCCTGTGAGGCTCCATCCCCGAGTTTACCAATATACATACCGGGTCGCAGCCTGATATGTTCATTCCATTCAAGTGATTTTATACTATCATCAGTATAGTTTGTGCTCATTTATTCAAAATTTTCTACAAAAATATCAGATCTGCCCATATAAATAGAGCAAATCAAAAAAACTTATTAAAGGGGTAGTGTTAATTATTTGAATGGTAGCGCTATATGGTTTTTACCATTTCAAAAGCTTCTCCCAGGTTACTGATAATATCGGATGCAATCAGCGATTCGTGACCATAATCTTCGGCTGAGATATCCCCTGCAAGTCCGTGCAGATAAACACCAATAATGCAACTTTCATAGGAAGAATATCCACGGGCTTTTAGTCCCAGAAGAATACCGGTAAGGACATCACCACTTCCGGCAGTAGCCATTCCAGGGTTTCCGGTGCTGTTGAAATAGGCCTTCCCATCGGGGCAGGTAACCGAGGTATGAGCACCTTTTAAAATGACATAGCAGTTGTATTTGATCGAAAATTCGCGCTGTTTTTTGTGCCTCTCAAAGTTATTTCCTGATTTACCTGCAAGGCGTTCAAATTCTTTGGGGTGGGGTGTGAATATACTTTTCGCCGGAATAAATGGCAGCCAGGTTTTATTTTCACCCAGGATATTTATGGCATCAGCATCAAAAATTATCGGAGTTTTGGCTTCCTGAATAAGTAGTTTCAGCGCATTGGCTGTTTGTTTTGTTGTTCCGATTCCGGGGCCTACAGCTACTGCGTTGTATGCTGACAGGTCGGGGACAGAGGAAAAGTACTCATTACTGCTATCCAAAGAACACATGGCTTCGGGTCGGGCGGTTTGCATAACTCTGCAGCACTCCTGTGGTACATGTGTTGTGATAAGCCCTGCCCCACTGCGCAATGCTGCATGGGCAGATAATACTGCAGCCCCCATTTTACCTGCACTTCCTGCAATAAGAAGTCCATGGCCAAAATGCCCTTTGTGATCGTATTTATGACGGCTGCGCATTAGTAATTTGCAGAATTCACTCTCTACAAAGAAATTATCCGTCTCCACGTTATGTATGAATTCCGGATGAAGTCCAATAGGCAGTACCTCCCATTCTCCCAAATGGCTGTCATTTTCTGCAAACAGAAATGAAAATTTGGGAAACTGAAGTGTAAGGGTGTAGGCTGCATTTATTATTTCTCCTTTACTGTCAATATTGCTGGTATCGCAGAATAATCCCGAGGGTACATCCAGCGAAACGACAAACGCATCGCTATCGTTGATGTGCCTTATAACTTTTCCTGCAAGGCCTGTTGCCGGACGTGACAATCCGCTGCCAAAAATTGCATCTACGACAATATCCGATTTTCGTATTTGTGGCATATCACTGTCGTTTTCCAATTCCGCCACCTTGGCATCCGGAATATTCCGAAGCCGCAAATAGTTTGCATCACAGCTTCTTGAGAGGGTTTCGGAATATTTTACCAGCCAGGTGTTTACCTGATATCCCTGAAGTAGTAACATCCGTGATAATACGATCCCATCGCCACCATTGTTGCCTGTACCACTAAAAATATGGATGTTGCTGTCTTTGTCAATATGTTGATTGAACCATTTAAATAATTGACTTGCAGCTCTTTCCATTAGGTCAATATCACTAATGGGTTCGTTGGCAATGGTGTATGCATCTGCTTCATGGATTTTTTCAACTGTGAGAATTTTCATATGCTTTCCTGATATTTATTCTTACAAAGATAACGATTTTAGCGGAGGGTATCGAAATTTCATGTCTGCATACTGACTGATTTTTATATATCTTTTACACTGCCTTTTTTTTACCTTTGCGGCAAACATTGAGGTTATGAGAAAAAAAATGAACATCACGGCGCTGATCCTGTTTGGTGCTGTACTGAGTATGATAATGATAAGTTGTAATACAATGAATAAACAGAATAATGCTATTGATCCGGCAAACCTGGATGTATCGGTTTCGCCAAAAAATGATTTTTATCAATATGCCAATGGTGGATGGATGAAAAATAACCCGTTGCCTTCTGACCGGAGCCGTTTTGGCAGCTTTGATGAACTTGCCGACCGCGGTGATGAACAGGTTAAGGAATTGTTCGATGACCTTGCTGTACTGGAGTTTGACGAAGGTACCAACGGTCGTAAAATTGCTGACTTTTATGCAAGTGGCATGAACCTCGATGCCGTAAATGCAGAGGGATATTCCGGAATCAGCCGTTACCTCGGGGCAATCAGCAATATGAAGAATGAAAAAGACCTTCAGATAATGATTACAAGGCTTTTTCATGATGGTATGTCTGCAGTGTTTTACTTGTATGCTGATGCCGATAGCAAAAACTCCGACCTTACCGTAGCTCATCTTCATCAGGGAGGCCTTGGAATGCCCGACCGTGATTATTACCTCAACGATGATGATCGTTCAAATGCTGTGAGAAAGGCATATACCAATTATATTACCTCTTGTTTTGACCTCATCGGCGCCGAAGATTCCCGTATGGAAATGGACAATGTGATGGCTGTTGAAAGCAGGTTAGCACGAATAGCCCGTTCCCGTGAAGATCTTCGTGATCCGGAAAGTAACTATAACCCTTCTGATGTTAAACAGTTAGAAAAGGAATACCCTGCTTTTGACTGGGGAAACTATTTTTCCAGACTCTACCTTAATGATCCGGGGAAGATTATTGTTGGACAGCCGGAGTTTTTCGCTGAATTTAATGCCATGATGAATGAGATTGATATCCCGGTATGGAAAAGTTATCTTACCTGGCGCGTAATAAATTCTACGGCTGCATATTTGTCGGAAGATTTTGTTAATGCCCGTTTTGCATTTTATGGTAAAGCATTGCAGGGACAGCCTGAGATGCTTCCACGCTGGAAGCGCGTTCTTAATACCACATCAGGATATATGGATGAAGCTGTGGGGCAATTATATGTACAACGCTTTTTCCCTCCTGAAGCCAAACACCGGATGATCACTTTGGTGGATAACCTGAAAAAGGCCTTTGCCATTCGTATTGAAAGCCTGGAATGGATGGATGACCAGACGAAAGCCAGGGCAACTGAAAAACTTCAGGCTATGCGTGTGAAAGTGGGTTATCCTGATAAATGGCGTTCCTATGATGAACTGAATATTTCAAAAGATTCATACGTGGCAAATGTTATTGCTGCTCGTCAGCATGATATGAAATATATGCTTTCGAAAATTAACAAACCTGTTGACAAGGACGAATGGCATATGCCGCCACAAATGGTGAATGCATACTATAGCCCCAATGGTAACGAAATTGTTTTCCCAGCCGCGATTTTACAACCTCCTTTCTTTTTTATGGATGCTGATGATGCTGTGAATTATGGCGCTATTGGCGTGGTAATTGGCCATGAAATGACGCATGGTTTTGATGACCAGGGACGCAAATACGATAAAGAAGGTAATTTAAACGAATGGTGGACTCCTGAGGACGCAGAACGATTTGAAGCCAGAACGCAAAAACTCGTAGATCAGTTTAATGAATTTGTTGTGCTGGATACTGTTCATGCAAATGGTAACCTGACACTTGGTGAAAATATCGCTGACCTCGGCGGTCTTAATATTTCCTATCAGGCGCTCCAGCTCGCATTAACGGGTGATGAAGAAGATATTGCCGGTTTTACTCCCCGACAACGTTTCTTTCTGGCTTATGCACATGTTTGGGGGCAGAATATTCGTGATGAAGAAATTTTACGCCGAACAAAGGTTGATGTCCATTCATTGGGCGAATTCAGAGTAAACGGCCCATTGCCTAATATGCCTGAATTCTATGCCGCTTTTGACATCAATGAGGGTGATCCCATGTATTATTCTGCTGAAAAACGTGCAGTGATTTGGTAAATTAAGCAATGTTAATTCTAAAGGTTAATTGTGGTAGATTTAAATCAAAAAGATTTTTCCGTTGAGGAACTGATTGAGTTGCTGGAAACCCCTGTGGAGCAAACAAAACCCTTGTTTGATAAAGCGCTGGAAATAAAACGCTCTGTTTTAGGTAATGATGTCTATTTCAGAGGACTTTTGGAGTATTCAAATATTTGTGCAAAAAATTGCTATTACTGTGGTGTGCGATGCGCAAGGAAAAACCTTCATCGGTATCAGATTACTGATGAGGAGGTGCGTGAAGCAGCAAGGTATGCAGTGGAGAATAATTTCGCTTCCATGGTGATTCAGGCTGGTGAAAGAAGTAATAAAGCGTTTGTTGATGATATTACTAGGGCCCTGGATATCATTATGGAGGAATCCGGAAATAATATGGCTGTGACCTTATCGCTGGGAGAACAGTCGGAAGATACCTTCCGGAAATGGCACGACCATGGGGCAACCCGTTATTTGCTGCGTATTGAAAGTTCCAACCCGGAGCTTTATGGTAAAATTCATCCCAATGATGACCTGCATAGCTATGAAAAGAGGGTAGAAGGTCTTATTCGACTGCGAAAGACAGGTTATCAGGTAGGTACGGGTGTGATGATAGGTTTACCTTTTCAAACTACGGAGGATTTAGCCAGGGATTTACTGTTTTTTAAATCCATGGATATCGATATGTTTGGCATGGGGCCGTATATCGAGCACCATGAAACGCCGCTGTATCAATATCGCGATCAGCTTCCACCGGAAGAGGACCGCTTTTGGATGTCGATTAAGATGATTGCTGTTTTGAGGCTTTTGGTGAATGATGCCAATATGGCGGCAACAACAGCCATGCAGACTCTTTACCACGGAGGAAGAGAAAAAGCACTGCTTGCCGGCGCCAATGTTATTATGCCTAACCTGACACCGGTGAAATACCGTGAGGATTATTTGCTTTATGAAAATAAACCCGGCCTGGAGCAGGAAAAAGAGGATACTGTAAAATATCTTGTCGATATGATTGAGGGACTTGGCCTAAATGTGGGCTTTGGGTTGAAAGGTGATCCTCAACATTTTTATAACCGTCAGAAATAAGAATTGTATGGGAAGAAGAAAACCATTTCCATTGCTGGAAAATGTAGAAATCCTTGATGCCGGGTCAGAAGGTAAAGCTGTTGCACGTGTTGAGAATATGGTCGTGTTCGTTCCATGGGCTGCTCCGGGGGATATTGTTGATATTCAGGTTGTAAAAAAGAAAAAGCAGTTTTATGAAGGTAAAATTATTAAATTTCATAAGCATTCTGATCTGCGTATTGAGCCCTTTTGCTCCCATTTTGGGCTTTGCGGAGGATGTAAATGGCAACACCTCGCCTATGATGACCAGGTGAAGTTTAAGCAAAAACAGGTTTTTGATAATTTTTCCCGTATCGGGAAATTTGAATTCCCGGAAATTCAGCCCATACTGCGTTCATTAACAACAACTTATTACCGCAATAAACTGGAGTTTACCTTTTCTGATTTTAAATGGATGACCGGCGACAGGCAGGCTAATATTGACCCGGATAAACGTCAGCTCAATGGCGTGGGATTTCATCTTCCGGGGTTATACGATCGTATTGTTGATATTGATCATTGCTATCTGCAACCGGAGCCTTCCAATAAAATCCGTTTGGCAATTCGTGATTTTGCCATTGAAAACAATATTACCTTTTATAATGTGAAGAATAAGGAGGGTTATCTGAGAAATCTGATAATCCGCAATTCATCACAAGGTGATCTGATGGTTATTCTCGTTGTCCGGGATGATAATCCGGATTATTTAAATGCTATTATGCACCATGTGCAGAAATTATTCCCTGAAGTAACTTCATTGATGTATGTTATTAATGGAAAAAGAAACGATGATATCTCCGATTTGGATGTTGATAGCTGGGCAGGGAAAGATCATATGATTGAGAAAATGGAAAACCTCCATTTCAAGGTGGGACCAAAATCTTTCTATCAGACCAACCGTGATCAGGCCTATGAGTTGTATAAAATTGCCAGGGATTTTGCTGCATTAACGGGCACGGAACGGGTTTATGATCTCTATACCGGCACCGGAACAATTGCTAACTTTGTTGCTGCCAATGCTTCTGAAGTTGTTGGTATCGAATATGTTGAAGCCGCTATTGATGATGCGAAGGTGAATTCTGAATACAATAATATTACCAATACAAAATTCTTTGCCGGTGATATGGCAAAGGTTCTTAACGAGGATTTTTTTACTGCCCATGGCCGACCGGATGTCATTATTACTGACCCGCCCAGAGCCGGAATGCATCCTAAGGTAATTGAGCAAATTATTCATGCTTTACCCAATCGTATTGTTTATGTGAGTTGTAACCCTGCAACACAGGCTAGAGATATTTCTCTGTTGGATGAAAAGTATTCTGTAGAAAAAGTTCAGCCTGTTGATATGTTTCCGCATACACATCATGTGGAAAATGTTGCTTTGCTAAAACTACGCCAATAACAGGCTTTGTATTTCTTCTGCTAAATGATCGATATTAACAGATAGTCCGTTTACAGTTATTCGGGACATTTTATAATAAAATTTCCTCTCATTGAGGTGATTTTCAATGTATTCCGGGAGGTTTGTGTGTCCTTTAAGCAATGGTCGATCATTTCCTGAATCTTTTAACCTGGAAAAAAGTGCTTTTGGTGTCATTTCAAGATAAACAGTGATCCCATTGTTATTCATCCATGCCATATTATCCATATAACACGGTGTTCCGCCTCCTGTGCTTATAATCGCCGGCTCGTTTAAATCGAGAGAAAAAAGTGTTTGTCTTTCTGTAATACGGAAATAATCCTCTCCTTTGGAAGAAAATATGCCGGAAATCGTATCATTTTCCCTTGAAACAATAAGCTTATCCAAATCATAAAAAGGCAGGTTAAGTTTTTTTGCCAGTTTCCTGCCAACAGTTGTTTTACCACTGCCCATATAGCCAATCAGAAAGATCATTCAGCCGGCATTTTCGATGGTACTGTAAACGAAAATTCTGATCCTTTGCCCAATTCACTTTCCACCTTAATTGTGCCGCCATTTGTTTCAACAAATTCTTTAACAACCAGCAAACCCAACCCGGTGCCTCGCTCATCCTGTGTTCCGGGAGTGCTCGACTTTTTATCAATATAAAACAGTGATTTAACCGTATCATGATCCATCCCGGTTCCGGTATCACGAATTGAAATACGGGTCATCTCATCCTCTTTTTTTGCGGTAAGAATGATCTCTCCTCCCGGATTTGTATACTTAATGGCATTACTGATGAGATTTCTGAAAATAGTTTCCAAAAGGTTTTTATCAGCGTATACTTTAGAGTGGTAGCCTATAAGCGATTTTATAACAATATCCTTTTTATTGGCAGCATTTCTATAGGTATGCGTCATCGATGTTCCTATTAAGGAAAGATCTATCATGCTGGGTTCATATTTAAGCCTGCCTGTTTTGGCTCTCGACCAGTCTAAAAGTTTCTCGATAAGTTTATATGTGTTTTCCGAAGCTTCATGAATATTTGAGATAAACAATTTTTTTTCTTCTTCAGTATAGGAATCATAATCAGTATTTAAAATTTCCGAAAAACCAATAATTGCATTAAACGGGCTTCTTAAATCATGGGCTATAATGGAGAAAAATTTATCTTTTTCGTTATTTGCATTTTGCAGCTGGAGTGTTCTTTTTTCTACCTCAGCCTTAAGCGATTTTGAATATTGTTGGCGTGTAATCAGGTAAAAAATAAGGAATAGGAATATAAGTACTAGGAAAACAACGGATGCAATAAACCACCCTTTCTGATAAAAAGGCTTTTCAACAAGTATATTTCCGGAAATTTTTGCCCTGCACCATGTTCTGCCGCCATTATTTGAAACCCGGTAAAGAAAATTATAGGTCCCGGGATTTACACTGGAATAAAAAGCTGAAGAGGTATGTTTGTCTTCAATGGTCTTCCAGTTTTTATCAAGACCGGCCAGCATGAACTGCTGGATGATTTTTTTTCTGCCACTAAAAGAGATAGGAGTAAAAGAAATTAAGAAACTATTCTGATTGCTCGAAAATACATGATTTAAATATGGATTATATATAGTGGTATCAAGGTGAATACCAGTGATTTCGCATCGTGGTTGGGTTGGGGCTATCGTGATATTTTTCAGTGTGTTGAAGATTGACAATCCGGAAGACCCTCCTATAAAAATCCGGCTGTCGTCTGTAAGACAAAAAGCCGCGCGATTTGTTTCTCCGGCTCTGAAGCCCTCCGATTCAGTATACTCAATGAGCTTTTCACCATCAAATTGCAGTAAACTTATTTCTGTGCCAAGCCAGATATTATCTTGCAAATCGCTGTTTACCTGATATACAGGTCCTTCGATTTCAGGATAGCCCTCAAGCTTCCGGTGGAATTGATCCTTGAAAAAGTAAATGAGACCTGTGGCAGTGCCAATCCATAAAACATTATCACGATCAAGGTACATGGAATAGATGTTGTTATCTTCAACGCTACCCTCTTTGTAATAATAATTCTCAACCTGCGTATTGTTGTCGATTTTTAAAAATCCGGCCTTATTTAGTCCACAATATATATTGCCATCATGAAATTTATATATCTTTCTTACGCTCAAATTCTCACTTGTTGTGGGAATAGAAAAGAATTTATTTTCTTCCGTGAGATATCCAAACAGACCACTCCCGGAAAGCCACAATCTATTGGTGATTGTGTCATAATACACACCTGCAAAATATGTTATGTCTTTTAAAGCGGGATGGTCAAGCCATTGGATTTCATTTTTTTTAACCATCCCAAATCCACCTTTAGAACTTGCAAAATAAACAACCCCTTTTCCATCACTGGTGAAATCCTGTATTCTATAATTAACATTATAATTTTTATCGTCTGTGAGCCTTAAATAGTTAAGTATTCTCTCTCCATCAAAAACGCTGATACCCATGTTATGTCCCAGTAAATATTTACCGGGTGACTGCTCAATAATGCCTGATACTTCATTGTCGGGTAAAATGTCACTGCTGCTATAATGAATGAATGCAGTAGGATATATTATTGTTATACCTCTGTTGGATGCTGCCCAGGTATTGTTTTCATCATCACAATAAAGCCAGGTTACTCCTTCAGCAGTAAATCCGGTCTTAGTATCGATCTCACTAATCTGAGAGTTTTGAGGTTTGATGGTATAAAACTGCATTTCATCACCTACATAAATATTATTGTTTTGGTCGAGAACACACCTCACAGTTGTATTGCGTACATCCCAGGAAATTTTACCCTTTGTTGAACATGTATAGATGCATTCATCATTCTTAATGATTTTAATGGCAGCAGGGCTCACTACAAGGAGTTGGTCGTTTTTTGAGGAAAGAGCATATACGGCATTGCGATTTTTTATAAGCTCTTTATATTTAGTCTGAAATGAATTCCCGCTGAATTCTATAATGCCCTTGTCTGTGGCAAGTAATAGGGTGTTATTAAAATGTTCAATGGAATAGATATCAGTGCATCCTATCTCATGAGGTTGAATATGATGCATCAGGCTGTCGTAATAGAAAAAACCGTGCTGCCTGGTTGAAAATGAAAATATATTTATACCATTTTTATTGAGAATTTCAAACCCAGTAACCTTCGACGAAAGAGGAAGACTATCATATTCAATGATTAACTCCCACTTATTATTATTTAACATTGTGATTCCTGTTTCTCTTCCATCCGAAAGGGAATACAGGTTATTGTTTTTGTCAAGGCATAAATAGGATTGTGGTGGCCTGTTAAAACCATCCTGCTGATAATAATTTTTAAAACGTATGCCATCGTAGGAAGAAACCCCATTTCGATGGGCTATCCATACCCGGCCGTCATTAGTCTGAAGAATATTTCTTACTTCAAGCGATGGCAATCCGTCCTCCGGAGTTAGGCGAAAGGTATTTAACTTCTGACCGAATAATACGGAAAAAGCAAAGAAGCAATAGCTTAATATTAAAAGCGCTTTTTTTATCAATGTCGTTCTGGTGCTAAAAGTACAGACACAAATATAACACTCTTTTAAGAATAGCTTTACAAACAGAAAATTATTTTTGGTCTTTATTGGGTTTTGATAAGAGATTATTAATTGTCTCTTTCATATCCATAAATTCCTTTTCATTAAATAGCCTTGTGAGATATACGATTGTTCCATCCCGGTCAATAATTACATTTCGTGTTACTCCTGCTTTTTCATGCGCAAATAATTTGAAAATACTTGCGTCTTTATCCGGCGCAAGGGGATAGGTTACTCCTGTTTGTTGTTTGAATTTTAACACGGTTTCCAACGGTTCATCTCTGTCAATTCCTATTAGCTCAAAGTTCTTGTTTTTGTGCGAATTCCAAATTTCATCTTCAATAAAAGGCATTTCTTTTCGGCATACAGAACACCAGCTGGCCGTAAATTGAAGCATAATAACGTCACCTCTGTTCTCCGAAAGTGTCCAGATATCACCATTGTCGAGTGTAATGGAAAAGTCTGGTGCCATATCTCCAACTTTTACAATGTAGCCCCTGTCGTCATCCTGTGCTGTAAGCATATTCCATGGGTTAAATAAGCTCATTAAAAGAAATAATTGAATGATTCTTCTTCCCTGCATGAAATTTACGTTTGAAGATCCTTATGTTTTATTAATTTTGGCAAAACTAAATAAAAACCGGAAATATGAAACCTTTTCGTAATGCTCAACCCTTTGCAATGTGGATTCTTCGTATCGCTTTATTGCTCTATGCTTTTAGCTATTATTTTACAGTATTTAAAAGCTTTGATTTTCAGAGTATGTCCTTTTGGTTTGCGCTGATACATCTGATTTTTTGTGGTTTGATTTTTATCGGAGGTTTTACACGCGATCAGCAGCTTACGCTGTGGTCGGCATTAATAATACTTATCGTTTCCATTTTTGGTGTTGTAATGGAGCTTTCAAATGGAATAACCCCATCATTGGCGATCTATATCCTTGTAGGAGGAGTATCAATGGTGTTTTTAAGCCGGGGGAATAAGTAACTTGTTGTGCCGGCATGGTTTACCAGGAGCCACCGGCACCACCACCGCCAAATGATCCACCTCCGAAGCCGCCAAATCCACCGCCGCCAAAACTGCTGCCACCTCCAAAGTGCCCGCTGCCCGAGTTGAAATCATTCCAGTATCCGCTGGAACCACTTCTCCCGCTGTTTAACCCCCATAAAATCAGCCAGAAAGGCAAACTGCTGCCCTTGTGACCGGCGGAATAGTATCTTCTCCTGCGGCCTAAAAACAACAGATAAAATACCATGACCATTAATATGGGTAAGAGCGCAAAGCCTCCGGATCCACTGGTGCGGGATTCATATTCCTCATAAGGGTATTCCCCGGCAGCAAGCTCTGTCATAACTGTTAAACCTGCCGCAATGCCCTCTGCATACTCCCCGTTTTTAAACAGTGGAATCATTTCATGATTGACAATGCGCGATGCTATGGCATCAGGAATTACCGCTTCCAACCCATAACCTGTAGCTATATAGGCTTCGCCTTTTTCACTTGCCGCTTTAGGCTTTATAAGCATTACTGCTCCATTGTCTTTATCCGACTGTCCGACACCCCACAATTCACCAATTTTATATGCATACTGCGCCTTGTCATATCCTTCAATGGAGTTTACGGTAACAACAACAATCTGGGTCGATGATCCGCGGGCGAAGTTTGTTAGGAAAGCCTCCAGCTGTTGCTCCTCGTTATTGGAGAGCACATCCGCAAGATCGTTCACAAGCCTTGGAGGCATCGGACGTTCAGGAATGTTCTCTGCGACAACAGACAATACAAGTGTTAAGGACAGAAATATGGATACAATACGTTTCATAGTTTTTTTATTGATCCCCGAATGAAATTTCATCGGATAATTCGTTTATATCATCCGTTTGAAACGGGAAGTGCTTTTTTAATTGGTTGCCGGTATCTGTAATAGCATCTGCAAGGCCATTACAGAAATCCCCATCTGCAAATTTATTGAGCATCTCTCTTTTGATATTATCCCAGTAATTCTCCGGAACAACAGCATTAATGCCCATATCGCCAATAATGGCAAATTTTCTGTGATGTATTGCAAGATAAAAAAGCACGCCATTGCGTTTTTCCGTTTTATGCATACCCAAGCGATTGAAAATAAATGCTGCCCGTTCCATTACATCTCCCGGACATGTATTTTCTATGTGAACACGAATCTCTCCCGAGGTATCAAGCTCTGCATTCATTATGGCCTGCTTGATGGTATCTTTTTGTGAGGGTGTAAAAAACTCTATTGCCGGTTTTGTCATTTGTTTTTTTTATTAAAATTCAACAACAGGAGCATTTTCTGCACCTTCTGAAGCGGTGAAATATCCTTTGCGCTCAAAGCCAAACATACCGGCAAAAATACTTTTTGGGAATTTTCTGATGGACGTATTATATAATTTCGCCGATTCGTTGAATTTATTACGCTCTACAGTAATTCTGTTTTCTGTACCTTCAAGCTGAGCCTGTAGCTCCAAAAAATTTCTGTTCGCTTTCAGGTCCGGATAGCGCTCTATGGTTACCAATAACCTTGATAATGCTCCCGACAGTTGCTCCTGTGCCGCCTGAAATTGCTGGACATTAGCCTCTGTGATATTGGAAGGGTCAATCTGTACAGAGGTTGCTTTCGACCGTGCTTCAATAACATCTGTTAAAGTTTGCTTCTCAAAATCAGCATAGCCTTTAACAGTATTTACGAGGTTGGGAATCAGGTCTGCTCGACGTTGATATACGTTTTCAACCTGCGCCCATTGTGCATCAACACCTTCTTCAGCACTTACAAGCCCATTATACGAACTGATACTTGAAATGACCAATATGGCCAGCACTACAACGAGAACAATGATAAGGTTTTTGTTTTTCATTTTTTGTATTTTAAAATGAGCCGGAAATTAGTTCAGGTACCAACTCCCGGCTCATTGATTATTTAACGATTATAGGATTCTGCTTATCGTAAAAGGTTACAGTAATTCAACCGATCTTTTGACGAATTTTTCCAATGCTTCACCTTTCAAAAGATTATTTGAAAGAAAAGCAAGGTCACGAACCTGTTTAACAAGATTCTTTTGTTCGTTTTCTTCTTCCATGTCAAGAATCCTGCCCATTAAAGGATGATTGGTGTTGACAACCAATGTGTAATTATCAGGCATATTTGCCATATAATCCATGCCACCACCCAGTTTTGCCATGTCTTTCATACGACGCATGAATTCATTCTGCGTAATAATTACAGGCATATCTGTTTCACTGAGGTTTTCCGTTTTTATTTCATATTGTGTTTTTTCCAGGCCCTCTTCGAATAAAGGTTTCAATATACCAATTTGCTCCTCGTTGAGTTTTGAAGGCTGATTTTCTTCTTTTTCAATCAACTTGTCAACGATGTCTGCATCCACACGTTTGAAAGAGGTGTCCTCAAGCTGTTGCTCCAGACTGTTTATGTAATGGTTGTCAATTGGTCCGTCAAATACCAGCACATCATATCCTTTTTCGCGTGCAGCTGTTATATAGCTGTGCTGTGCTTCAGTATCTGAAGTATACAGATATACAAGTTTTTTATCTTTATCCTTTTGAGTCGCTTCAACATGTGTTTTGTACTCATCAAAAGTAAAATATTTATCCTCTGTATTTTTCAGTAAAGCAAATTTTTTCGCTCTGTCGTTGAATTTTACTTCCGATATCATTCCATACTCAATAAATACACGGATGTCGTCCCATTTTTTTTCAAACTCCTCACGGTCATTCTTGAATATTTCCTCGAGTTTGTCGGAAACTTTTTTCATAATGTGATTCGAGATCTTTTTGACATTGGAATCACTTTGCAGATAACTTCTGGATACATTTAATGGAATATCCGGGGAATCAAGAACACCATGCAGAAGCGTCAGGAAATCAGGAACTATGCCATTCACCTCATCGGTAACAAATACCTGATTGCTATAAAGCTGGATTTTTTCCTTCTGGACCTCGATTTTATTCTTAACCTTGGGGAAGTATAGGATGCCTGTCAGGTTGAAAGGATAATCAACGTTAAGGTGAATATTAAAAAGCGGATCTTCAAATACGGTGGGATAAAGCTCACGATAGAAATCTTTGTAATCTTCCTCTTTCAAATTTGCCGGTTGCTTTTTCCATGCCGGGTCAGGATTGTTTATTATTCTGGGAACTTCATAGGTTTCTGTCTCCGGATTTCCGTCTTTATCAGTTTTTCCTTCAATTTCCCGTGTTTTGGTCTCGGTGCCAAATTCAATGGGTACAGGAAGGAACTTGCAGTATTTCTTTAATAATTCCAGAATGCGATAATCCTCAAGAAATTCTTCTGTATCTTCTGAAATATGCATTGTTATCTGGGTTCCTCTATCTTCGCGCTGACCTTCAGCAATCGTGTAGTTTGGGCTACCGTCGCATTCCCAGTGAACAGGTTTTGTGCTTCCTCCTTTTTTATATGTCTTTGTGTTGATTTCTACTTTATCAGAAACCATGAAGGATGAGTAAAATCCCAGCCCGAAATGTCCAATAATTGCATTTCTTTCTGCTTCACTCTTGGCTTTGAATTTTTTTACAAAATCCTCAGCACTGCTAAATGCAATCTGGTTAATGTACTTGTCCACCTCATCAGCTGTCATGCCAATACCACGGTCGGTAACGGTGATTGTTTTCTTTTTTTTGTTTACTTCAACTTTAATTGTCAGGTCACCAAGTTCATCTTTAACCTTATCCATCGATGCCAGTGTTTTCAACTTTTGTGTAGCATCAACAGCATTGGAAATGATTTCGCGAAGGAATATCTCATGATCTGAGTAAAGGAACTTTTTAATAATAGGGAAAATGTTCTCGGTTTGAACATTAATCTTACCATTTTGCATTTTTTCCGGTTTTTATTGTTATAAACTATTATTTCCGGGTGCTGTGATATCAAAGGATATGCCAGTGGAAACAGACTGACAAAATGACAAGGATAATTTGCAAGCCCCTGGAATATATAAAACCGGATGTTGATTATTTAAGGTAGTAGTTTATAAACCAATACCCAACGAGAAAGGCTTCGGCTGCATCGTCAGTAATACTTTTGGGAGCAGAAACCGCAGAATTGCGAATTATTTCCATGGCTTTTTCTACTGCATGATGTTTTGCCGAAGCTGCATTTCGCTGATTTCTTGCGTAAAGGATATCTTTTCTCCAATCTCCGGCATGAATTTGTATCACCGACAAACCTCTCTTTTTGGCTTCTTTCTCCCATATGTCTGCCAGTATGCCACCTCCTTCCATAACCAGGATACTCTTTTTATCAAGATAATCCAGGTATGAGGGCACTGCCTTTTTTAGGCGGGCGGCATTGCCGAAATTTCCGCTTCTGACCCATTGCAATTCTCCTGCGGTGTTAAATAATGCCAGGCCTGTGCGCACGCCAAGATCAACAGCTAAAATCATAATACAAAGATAACTTCTTTACAGTTTCCATGTATATCCAAATGATAAATTAAATAAGAAGTATATATATCACCTGTGTATGTTGTTTTTCATCTTGTTTCATACTAATTTAGCAACCGGAAAAACAATATGTTTAAACCCACATAAACAACAGATACTATGAATGATATAAATTGGGGTGCATTGCCCTTTGGTTATCAGAAAACCGATTACAATGTTCGCTGTTATTACCGTAATGGAAAATGGGGCGAGCTGGAAATTACTTCCGATGAGTATATTCCGATTCATATGGCTGCGTCTTGCCTGCATTATGGACAGGAAGCTTTTGAAGGATTAAAGGCTTTTCGTGGTAAAGATGGAAAAATTCGTTTGTTCCGCTGGCAGGAAAATGCCAAACGTATGGCGAAATCTGCTGAAGGAATCATGATGGCCGAAGTTCCGGAAGATCTTTTTGGAGAAGCTGTTAAGAAGGTGATTAAACTAAATGAGCGTTTTGTTCCTCCTTTTGGAACCGGCGCTGCTTTGTATCTTCGCCCTCTCCTGATTGGTTCCGGAGCTCAGGTAGGTGTGAAACCTGCTTCTGAATATATGTTTATGGTTTTTGCTACTCCTGTAGGCCCTTACTTTAAACAAGGTTTTAAGCCTGTTAACTTCCAGATTGTTCGTGATTTTGACCGCGCAGCTCCCCTCGGGACAGGTCATATTAAGGTAGGTGGTAACTATGCTGCCAGCCTGAGAGCCTCTGAAAGAGCTCATGATGAAGGTTTTGGCAATGTACTTTTCCTGGATGCCAAAGAGAAAAAGTTTATTGATGAAGCCGGTCCTGCTAATTTCTTTGGCATTAAAAATGATACTTATATCACTCCTGACTCCCATACTATTCTGCCTTCAATAACCAATATGAGCCTGCGTGTTATTGCTAAGGATCTGGGATTGAAAGTAGACCTCCGCCATGTTGCGGCTGATGAGCTTGGTGGCTTTGAAGAAGCCGGTGCCTGCGGTACCGCTGCTGTGATTTCTCCAATAGGGAAAATTGTTGATCGTGATACAAAACAGGAATTCGTATATAGTAAGGATGGAAATCCCGGACCCTGGACAACAAAACTCTATGAACGACTGCTGGCTATTCAATATGGCGATGTTGAGGATACCCACGGATGGCTGGAAATTATTGAATAGACTGATTTATTGAAATACTAAAAAGGCTGCCTAGATTGTGACAGCCTTTTTTTTATCCCCATTATTTAGTATTTTTAGGAAAATTATTTCTGTCAAAATGAAAAAATCTGTCTTTCTCTTCATTTCTATTACTCTCCTGTGTAATTCACTTGTAGCCCAGCAAACCATCAATGATACAATTGTTCATGACGGGTTGAATCGTTCTTTTATTCTCTATATTCCGGAGATTTATTCGGGAGATGAGGTTCCTCTGATTGTAAACCTTCATGGATATACATCGAATGCTTTTGAACAGATGGTTTATGGTGATTTTCGTTCTATTGCTGATACTGCCAATTTTCTGTTGGTACATCCTATGGGAACTGATGATCCATCAGGGAATCCCTATTGGAATGCAGAGTTTGGAGGAGATACTGATGATATCGGATTTCTGGAAGCACTTATCGATTCCCTTGATGTTGATTACAATATTGACCTGGAAAGAGTCTATTTTACAGGAATGTCGAACGGCGGTTTCATGAGTTATACGCTGGCCTGTAATCTGAGCAACCGAATAGCTGCTATTGCTTCGGTTACAGGAACAATGCAGAAATCACAGTTAGTCACCTGCTCGCCTCAGCACCCCATGCCTGTAATGGAATTCCATGGAACTGCTGATGTCGTTGTGCCATACGACGGAAATTTTTTGTGGGCATCAACACCTGAAGTGATTGATTATTGGTGTACGTATAATCAGTGTATTTCTTCGCCTGAGGTTACTGTACTTCCCGATGTTGACCCTGAAGATGGCTGTACGGTTGAACTTTATGAATATTATGAAGGTAATAACGGATCACGAGTTGTGCATTACAAAATAATCGGTGGAGGTCATACCTGGCCGGGAAGTATTATCAATACTGGTAACGGAAATACAAACCATGATATTAACGCCAGTGTTGAAATATGGAATTTCTTCCGTCAGTATGACCTGAATGGTTTAATTAACCAAACCGGTATTGCACCTTATAAGCCATCAGCTGAGTATGTTATCAGTCCGAACCCGGCATCTGATTATTTTGCAATTGAAAATTTGAACAGTTTGCCTTTTATAATCTCCGTTTTTAATAGTAACGGTGTATTGATTACCGAAGATATAGCCTGTACCGGTAAAAAAGTATTCCACACGAATACTTTAAAAAATGGAATCTATATTATTCGTTTGTATGGTCTTGAAAACAAGAATATAACAATAAAAAAGCTTATTGTTCTGTAAGCAGGGTCTCAATATATTATCACTTGCCGTTGATTTTTATTTAATAACAACCTTTTCAACTGTCAGTATATCTTTGGTTCTGATTATAAGAAGATAAATATTCGGTTCAAGCGATTTTGTATCTATCGAGACCTTATGATAATTGTTTTCATCCTGATAAATAGTCTTTCCTGATGTATTCACCAGTGTATATGCGAATGAAGTTTCAGGATAACTGATGTTTACTGATTCGTTAGCCGGATTAGGGAAAACAGAAAGCTCGTTTAACGCGATTGCTTCCAGTCCGGTGCAGTCAGAGAAGTTGACTACAATAGCATCCGAAGCCTGATAACCATCCTGGTTTACTACCGTTACGCTTATTTCATTGATCATTTGCGAGAACATTGAAGTATCTACTGTAATCATGCTGCTTGTTGCACCATTCGACCATAAATACGAACTGAAACCGTCTCCTGCGTCAAGGAGAAGCTGCTGGTTTAGGCAGATGGTAGTATCCGCACCGAGGTTTATTACCGGTGGTCGGGCAGTGTTTATCTCCATAAAGTTGATGATTTCAGTCATCAGCCCCTCCTGTGAGCTGCTGCTGTTTGCAGGAATAATTCCTGACCACTCAAAAGTAGTTGCTACAACCTTATAGGAATCAGTCTCCAATGCAGCCATGGCACCGAATGTGTGCGGTTCACTATTAAAAATCAGGTAGGTCGGTTCTGATACCTCCAAATGATCAATACGTAAGTTATCTCCAACATATGAAAATTCCATGCCTTCACCAAAAGTACCTTCAATCCCTGTCAGCTCTTCATTTCCATAAACCCATCCATTACCTATTGATGATTCAATGTTGAGCATTTCATGCAATGGCGTATCTTCATTATAATACCACAATGATCCGGATTCAATGTACATACGACCACCTTGTTCAAGGTAGTTGGCAAAGGCTTCTCCCTCTTCCCATGATAATTCATGGAAGTCAGGAAAAATACCTAAACATAAAAATACTGCTTTATAGTCACTGATATTTTCGGGTATGCTGGTATTGTAATCAGCGCTTGCTCCCAGATTGCTGAGGTCTTGCAACAGGGCAGGAGAGGAGTTATGATTGCCATCCAGATCGCAAACAAGAATACCGGGAATACCTATGTTTATGAAATGTTCACTGTCAAGATGAAGACCACGATCAGCGTTGATGTCCAGAATCTGATAAGATGTAAAGCCATCAGGAGTTTCTGTTGATGCCTGTATGTCAAAGATTATATCTATCGACTCCATTGCATCAAGCTGGCTTATTGTAATCTCATTTTCTTCGCAGTTTATATAAATATCACTCTCCTGCAGGAGAATATTCATGTTTTCGATAGCAGCATTTCCATCATTAAAAACAGTATAATGTAAACGCGCATTTTCTCCGGCATCAATTCGTCCATTGGGTGTATTGCTGATTTCTTCAGCATAAAAATCTGTAATAACAGGCCTGGCACCACCAACAGGTAAAATAATACTGCTTTTCCACTCTTTTGCCGGTGAAGATGTGATATCAATAATGATATCCTTTGATGGGATATCTGATGCAATTTGTGCAGAATAAGCCCCTGTGACAGTTACACTTTCACCAATACCAATAAATCCGGTATGGGTGTTCTCTGCAGTAAATAAAATATAGGGTGATGTGGATTCTATCGTAAACGCTGCATCTTCACAATCCGTATCCCCGTTATTGGTCAAAGTAAGGTCCAGCAATATGGTTTCTCCATACTCAGCAATACCATTGTTATTGTATTCGCTGTCATCAACCTGCAGTGCATTGCAAATAATAACCGGACTATTGGCAATTACTTCTATTTGTTGTGTGTACCTGAGTTTGTTGTGAGCAATAACCGATATTTCATAGTTTTCTCCCTCAACGGCAGGCGTTGGAAGTTCAATAACAGCAGCGCCATTTTCATCCGTAAAGCAGCGGGATAATAAAATGCCATTTTTTAAAAGAGCAATTCTTGCTGACGGAGCATCACATTCAAAAGGTATGGATGTAGAACCTTCAATAATTGTATGCTGAATAGCAGCCAGTAAGGGCTCTGGTTTTGCTGTCATGATATCCATTGAAGGGTCTCCGAATAAATTCAGCTCATAGGCTGTCCAGCGAAAATATTCATTGGATAACCAACTTGTTTCGGCTTCCTTGGAGTAGGCGTTTGCCCATCCGATATGAGTGATATTCTCACCAAAAATGGCGTCAATAAAATATCGGTTATAAAATTGAGATGAAGCATCTGTATTCCCCGGGGAATACCATCCGTACCTGGAGTTTGCTATAGTTGCAACTTCAGCGGTTTCCATTGTTGTGATTTTTTCAGCAAAACAATCACCTGAAGAATGCCCGCCACCGGTGCCGCGGTTATCAAAAGACCCATTATAACATCCTTGTGAATAACCAATAGCATAGCCCCGGCTTTCTCCATCATTTGTAAAACGACTTGTCGTGAGATCCTGATTGTACATTTTCATATTGTAATTCACATTGCTGTGCCCCATGTGAATTACCATGTTTAATCCATAGGCATTGAAATGATCCCTGATTTTTTTGGGATTCCAGGAACCTTCACGATCATATACCGTGGAAACCTCCGAAATACTTTCATCAATCCCGGTTGTAGTAAACCCATGATGAGATGTACCATACCTTACTTCATCCATGTAATCGCCACCCCATGTCAATGGGCTGTTATTGAGGTTTTCTCCTACCAGAAGAATTTTATTCCCATCATCAACAACAGGTGAGTCCTGATAGGAGATGAGTTTATGTACAGCGTTTTCAAGTTCTCCTGCTGCATCAATGCAAATTCTTCCTATGGCAACCTCAGCAAATAAATCGCCTTCGCCAACTTCACCCCAGACTCCGTTTCCATTTTCATCCCACGTGCCGTCAAGGTTTGAATAATATAAATCAGCAGGAATGTCATGATCGTCAACAGCTTTCAGTCCGCGGTGAGGAATAATCCTGTGTTGCTCATCTGCCGGATCCGCATCACCCACCAGAATAACATACTCGATACTATGTGTTTCATACATTTCTGTTATGCAATTCCTTATCTGCTCCTGCTCGTCCTGACCCGCAAATTCCGAATAGATATCCTCTGTAGATTTGGTGATTACAAAATAACCGGTTGATTCCTTGTAGGTTATGTATTCCTGCATTAGTGGCAGAAAGGTGTTGTTTGATATAATTAGAATATCAGCCGTTTCATCTTTATTGTTTGAATAGTTATATGCATGAATCTCTTCCGGGTTGTCGACCATTGCAGCAATACGCTTTGTTGCCGATTGATGTGTGCTGCAAACCTGCTTTGTGTTTTGTTTTGTTTTGTAACTTATTGATATAGATTTGATAAAACGAATCTCTTTGGATACCGGATTAAAGGAAACCGGACAAATCGCTAATGAAAGTATGCTGTGCCCGGAAGCAAAACCTGTTGCTACTGATGACAACGGGGATTGCGGATAGTAGCTGTCAGTGTTGTAGATTAGTGAATCCTTACTGGCAGAATAATATTCAGGAATCTTTTGAGACAAAGGAAAATAATCGGGCGTCGGTGCAACTGTTCCTTTTATGATTTGTGGATAATATTCAACCGAACTGATAATGACATCAAAGGCTTCATGCCCCTGAGGAAGTAAAAGCTGGAGATCAGAATACGGCATCAGAGGAGCTCCGGGCGCACCTCCATTATGCATCCCTTCATATATAAAGGTATAGAAATCACCCGATTTTTCACTGATCGGATAATCAAAACGTAAATTGTGTGTTTGTGCAAAAATGGATGATTGAATACATATCATCATCACAACGAATAAATATAAGCCCTTTTTCATCAAAATATGATTTCGTGTTAATTATTATAAGGTAAGACAACCTTTGTGCTGTTTTGGTGCCCGAGAGACAAAAATAGTTAAATTTCAATGGGATGCAAGCGCATTTCTGGTTCCATAAGCCCTAAGAGGGGGTTATGAACAGGCGAATGTTAATTATTTTTTAGTAATCCTTTGTTATTTAATGATAAACCCCTAATTTTGCACCCCTGAATTTGGTAGAGATAAGAATTATTAGAATTTAAACTGAATAGCAATGCAAGCAGGAATTCACCCAAAGGACTACAGATTAGTGGTTTTTAAAGATATGTCGAATGATTATTCTTTTGTATGTCGTTCAACAGTGCAAACCAAGGAAAAAATAACCTGGGAAGACGGTAAAGAGTATCCTTTGGTAAAATTAGAAATTTCGCACACTTCGCATCCTTTCTTCACCGGTAAGATGAAGCTTGTGGATACTGCAGGTCGTGTAGATAAATTTAGAAGTAAATACAAAAAACATTACGAAAGCCGCTAGTCTTTATCGGTACTCGTATTTTTTAAGGTATATCGTGAAGCTGTCTTTTGATTAAGGCGGCTTTTCTGTTTTATACTTGAAAGAAATCATATATCTTTACAAAAAAAACCATGAACCTGATTTTTTTTGACGATACACTAACGGAAAACCTTTATCCGCTAACATTTTATCGCCCTGCAGCCTGCCTGCGAAGCGGCATATTAACCACTGCTGAGCGATGGAATATTCTTCTTAATTTAAAGGGATCTTTTCTGACACGTGATTACCTGTCTTTGAAATACTCATCTGAAATTGGTGATGATAACCTGTTGATAAATGGCCGTGCTCTTCCCAATGACGCATTGATATGTGCTATTCAACAGTTACATCCCGGGGAGTGCCTGATGGATAATGACCTCCTTGTCGCAGCTCGTGCTGATCGTTCTACAATGCAAAAAAAAGACGTTAAAGCTGCGTTAGCGGATTTTAAAACTTTTGATGCTCCTGACATCCCCTGGATAACCTATGGCTGGGACCTGTTCTCTCATAATGATTCTTGTATCCGTTACGATTATTCCCTGATAACAGAAAATCGTGAATCGGAACAATTATCCGATACAAACACCGTGATCGGTAATGGAGGAATATTCCTTGAAAAAGGAGCGAAAGCTGAATGTGCCGTTTTTAATACCACCAACGGACCCATTTATTTGGGAAAAGATGCTACGGTTATGGAAGGATCTGTTATTTACGGCCCCTTTTCACTCGGCGATCATTCTACCCTTAAGGTGATGTCGAAAATCTATGGTCCCGTGAATATTGGCCCACATTGCAAGGTGGGGGGCGAGGTGAATAACTCTGTTTTTCAGGGGTTTGCCAATAAAGCACACGATGGATTTCTGGGGCAGGCGGTGATTAGTGAATGGTGTAACCTTGGCGCTGATACCAATAACTCAAACCTGAAAAATACCTATGATATTGTGAAAATGTGGAGCTATCCTGACCAGCGTTTTATTAAAACAGGGCTCCGGTTTTGCGGTTTGTTAATGGGGGATCACTCCAAATGTGGTATTAATACCATGTTTAACACCGGTACAGTGGTTGGCGTCAATTGCAATATTTTTGGTGCAGGATATCAGCGTAATCTGATACCTTCATTCTCTTGGGGTGGTGGTGCAAAACCGCATTCTCACTATTCTTACGAAAAAAATGTTCAGGTCGCAACAGCTGTATACAAGCGCAGAGATTTGCCTTTCGATGATACTGAACAGAAAATTATGAAAGCTGTTTATGATTTATGTCAAAAACAACAGAACTATTAATTTTGGCATAGCTTTTGACTCACAGCGCTGGTATTTATCTATTGACACTTTGACAGAACCCGATTATATGAAAAATAATGACCTCGATTTTTATCAGTTTGAAGCTGATGAAACCCCTGAAGAAAAAGATCAGGAAGTTATTCCTTTGATGACCCTTGATGATGAAGCTGATACACCAATGGAAGATGTGCCTGAGTCTGTGCCTGTTCTCCCACTTCGAAATACAGTCCTTTTCCCTGGCGTTGTGATTCCTATTACTGTCGGTAGAGATAAATCAATTAAGCTTATTAAAGAAGCATTTGATGAAGGCGATAAGCACATTGGCGTTGTTGCACAGAAAGATGTGGAAGTAGAAAACCCTACTTTTTCCGACCTGAATCGTATTGGAACCGTTGCAAGGATATTGAAAATACTGACTATGCCGGATGGTAGCCAAACGGCTATTATTCAGGGACGTACACGGCTTATCCTGAAAAAAGGAGTGAAAGAAGATCCCTATATGATCGCTGAAATCCTTCCTTTTGGTCCTGCGAAAGAAACTTCTGGTGATAGTGACTTTTCGGCTACTGTTTCTATGATAAAGGATATGGCCATACAGGTAATTGAAAAGGCTCCGAATGTCCCAAATGAAACAGCTTTCGCCATAAAAAATATTGATAGCCCGCCGTTTATCGTTAATTTTATTGCCTCTAATCTTGATATTGAAGTAGGTAAGAAACAGGAACTTCTGGAAATTATGGATCTCTCCGAACGTGCTACGGCTGTTATGGAGCTGCTCAATAAAGAACTTCAGGCGCTGGAGGTTAAAAATCAAATCCAGTCGAAAGTGAAAACAGATCTGGATAAACAACAACGGGAATTTATTCTTAATCAACAGCTTAAAACGATCCAGGAAGAACTTGGTGAACTTCCTTCTCTTCAGGATGTTGATGAGCTGAAGGAGAAAGCAAAAAGTAAAAAGTGGGGCCCGGAAGTTAAAGAGGTCTTTCTTAAAGAGTTGAGAAAGCTTCAGCGAATGAATGCTGCAGCTGTTGAGTACAGCATCCAGAAAAATTACCTCGATGTGCTGGTTGAACTCCCATGGAATGAATTTACTACCGAGGATTTTGAACTCGCTGATGCTCAGCGAATCCTTGATGAAGATCATTACGGCCTGGAAAAAGTTAAGGAACGCATTATCGAATACCTTGCTGTATTAAAAGTAAAAGGTGATATGAAATCACCAATCCTTTGCCTTGTAGGCCCTCCAGGTGTAGGGAAAACATCGCTTGGAAAATCTATAGCAAGGGCTGTAGGTCGTAAATATGTCAGAATGTCATTAGGCGGCCTGAGAGATGAAGCTGAAATCAGAGGACATAGAAAAACCTATATCGGTGCTATGCCCGGAAGAATCGTCCAAAGCCTTCGAAAAGTGAATGCCTCTAACCCGGTTTTTGTTCTCGATGAAGTAGATAAAATTTCAGGTGCTACACTCAATGGTGACCCATCTGCAGCTCTCCTGGAAGTACTTGACCCGGAACAAAACAATACCTTCCACGATAATTTCCTGGAAATAGAATACGACCTCTCGAGGATTATGTTTGTTGCCACAGCAAACAGCCTTAACAGTATCCATCCCGCATTACGCGATCGCATGGAAATTATTGATATCTCAGGATATTTGCTCGAAGAAAAAATAGAAATCGCTAAACGTCATTTGATTCCAAAACAGTTACATGAACATGGTATAACAAAAAGTGAACTCTCTTTTTCCCGTCCGGTACTTGAAAAAATAATCCAGGACTATACCCGCGAATCAGGTGTCCGTCTATTGGATAAACAAATTGCAAATGTTATCCGCAACAGAGTGAAATATATAGCTCTTGGAGATAAATATAACAAGCGTTTGACCCTGACCGACTTACAGATAATTCTGGGAAAACCCCGCTTCCAAAGAGATAAATCACTGGATAAGAATGCTGTAGGTGTTGTTACCGGCCTTGCCTGGACCTCCGTGGGAGGAGAAATACTGTTTATTGAATCCAGCCTCCGAAAAGGGAAAGGAGAACTTACCATGACCGGAAACCTTGGTGACGTAATGAAAGAATCCGCAACGCTTGCTCATATGTATCTTAAGGCTCAT
The DNA here is from genome assembly GCA_964594665.1 of uncultured Bacteroidales bacterium. Classification (GTDB taxonomy): domain Bacteria; phylum Bacteroidota; class Bacteroidia; order Bacteroidales; family BM520; genus BM520. Next base: position 137,139 of record CAZQNY010000001.1, on the reverse strand, counting down.
GCGCCGGAACTACATGTTGATGAAGGCTTCCTTGAGTCTCAAAATGTGCATATCCACGTTCCGGAAGGTGCTACTCCTAAAGATGGCCCTTCTGCCGGTATTGCTATGTTTACAGCCCTTGCTTCGGTATACACTCAAAAGCCTGTGAAAAAAAATATTGCCATGACAGGCGAAATAACCCTACGGGGGCAGGTACTGCCTGTTGGCGGAATTAAGGAGAAAATCCTGGCAGCAAAACGTGCTGATATTACTGAAATTATTCTGTCTGAAAATAACCGAAAAGATATTGATGAAATCCCGGACTCCTATATAAAAGGTGTGAAGTTTCATTACATTAAAAAAATGATCGAAATAATGGATCTTGTATTTTAATATTTAACCGGCTTTTTTGCCGGTTTTTTTATGGAATGATTATCCCTTTGCTATTTTTGTAACTAATTGTATTTACACTCTTCTGTATGTTTATTTAAATTACAATTTATGCGCACTTTAACGATAATCATTACTGCTCTGGCTGTAACTTTTGCATGCACTTCTTTCAATCTGTTTGCTCAATCTGATGCTACTCTTACCCTGGATCGTATTTATTCCGGAGAGTTCCGACAGGAGTGGTTTACCCCCGTTCAATGGATTGAAAATGGAAATGCTTTCGTTCGTATGGAACCCTCGGAGTCTTGGGGCGGATACTATGACCTTGTGAGGTATGACAGTAAAACACAGGATCGGTCACTGTACATAGCAGCCGACGATATTGTGGTTGATGGAAAAGAAAAACCTGTTGATATCGAATCCTTTACTCTTTCCGAAGATGGATCCCTGGCGTTGCTGTTTGCCAATTCCTCCCGCGTATGGCGCTCGAATACAAAAGGTGATTACTATATTTATAACTTTAATACCCACTCTATACGGCAAATTGGCGCCGAATTTCCATCTTCCTCGTTAATGTTTGCCAAAATTGCTTCAAATAATGAATTTGTTGCTTACGTTCATGATTTTAATATTTATACTGAAAATCTTGCTTCAGGAGAAATATCACAACTAACTACTGATGGTAATGGAGATATTATTAACGGTACTTTCGACTGGGTTTATGAAGAAGAGTTTGGGTGTCGTGATGGCTTTCGCATCTCTCCCGATAATTCGAAAATAGCCTTCTGGCAACTGGATGCATCCTCTATCGGGACTTTTTATATGATTAATAATACCGACTCCATATATTCTCAGCTTTTACCCGTTCAATATCCCAAAGTAGGGCAGGATCCATCATCCTGCCGCACAGGATGGATCGACCTGAACACCGGTGATCTCTCCTGGATACCTGTTCCAGGTAATCCCATACAGCATTACATCCCTTCAATTCAATGGGTTGATGATAATATGATTGCAATCCAGCAGCTAAACCGTCTTCAGAATCACCTTAAAGTTTATAAATATATCCCCGGCGATAATCAGATTTCACTGGTATATGAAGAACGCGAAGAGACATGGGTCGATTTAAGCTACCCTGATGTAACCGCCAACCAATGGGGCGAAAATAAACTTATTCTGGTAGATAACAATAAAGCCTTTCTGCGACTTTCTGAAAACGACGGCTGGCGCCATCTTTACCGTATTTCATTTCAGGATGGCAGCAAAAAACTTCTTACTCCCGGAAATTACGATGTTGCTACACTTTATCCTTCCGATGATAAATATATCTGGTTCAATGCTTCTCCTTATAATTCCACACAACGGTATCTTTATCGCTGCAACCTGAAAGGGAGAGGTGATACACTTAGAGTTACTCCAGCCGATTATGCAGGTATTAATACCTATAACCTTGCTCCAAATGGGAAGTATGCATTTCATACGCACACTGCAGCTTTAGCTCCTTCTACAGTTCGTTTGGTGGAGCTGCCAGGTCATAATACGCTGAAAAACATAATGAAAAACGATTCATTTAAAGCAAAACTTGAAGGTTTGGATTTGCCGGAGGTTCAGTTTGCAAGTGTAACTACTGATGAAAATATTGAAGTTGATGCCCGAATAATATTACCTGTGAATTTCGATTCATCAAAGAAATATCCCGTGCTTTTTCATGTTTATGGCGAACCTTGGGGGCAGGTTGCAACGGATAATTTTATCGGGCTTTGGAATATTATGATGGCTCAAAAGGGATTTGTTGTGATCGATATGGACAACAGAGGAACTCCTTGCCTCAAAGGAAGCGAATGGAGAAAATGCATTTACCGAAAGGTTGGAGTAATAAATAGCCGGGATCAGGCTAAAGCAGCTCAGGAAATATTGAAATCTGATTTTCTTGATAACGAGCGTGTCTCTGTTTGGGGATGGAGTGGCGGAGGATCAATGACGCTAAATCTCCTTTTCCGATACCCGGAAATCTATCATACCGGTATTGCCGTTGCCGCAGTCTCCAATCAGCTTATATATGATAATATCTATCAGGAACGTTATATGGGCCTGCCTCAGAATAATCCGGAGGATTTTATAGAAGGCTCTCCTGTAACGTATGCTGAAAATTTGCAGGGGAATCTATTGCTTATCCATGGAACAGCAGATGATAATGTTCATTATCAAAGTGCGGAAATATTAATTAATGAGCTGATTAAGAAGGATAAACAGTTTGATTTTATGGCTTATCCGAATCGTTCTCATGGTATTTATGAAGGCCGGAATACCCGTAAACACCTCTATCAGCTGATAACCGATTATTTAATAGAACATAACCGGAAATAATTCCTTTCTCATATGGCCATACTCTTCACGAATATGGCCATTTTATCTTATCTTTGGCTGTTAAATAAAGAAATAGTGTTTGTATGAATAAATTAGCAACAGCTCTGATATTTTTATGGTTTGTGGCTCTGGCGTCAGGGGCCTGTGCTCAAACTGATAGTCTTAATAATCAAATTCGTTATTTTGAAAAAACTCAGCTCCAGGAAGATTTGAATTTTTTTACCGGTGTTTTTCGGTCAGTACATCCCAAACCCTATTGGTATACTTCTGCTGAAGAATTCGATACAACTTTAATAACTTTTCGTAATGAACTAAAAGATTCTATTTCCGCAACTGCATTTTATAGCCAGTTATTACCTTTTGTAAATGCAATCGGAGATGAAAATACCCGTGTGTTCTTCCCCAAAGAGGTGCTGGAAAAGTATATCAATGCCGATGGAGCTTTTTTCCCATTTAAAGTGCAAGTTATTGATAATGAGATTTTTATTAAAGAAAATCTATTGCCTGTTAATGAAATTCCCGTAGGTGCGAAAATATCTGCTATAAATGGTTACAGTGCAAAACGTATTATCAAAAAGCTTAATCAACTGCTCCCTGGAGCAAAAGAGTCATTACGAATGGCTGAAATGGAACATGACTTTGGCCTGCTGCTTTGGGCTGCCTATCAATTCGATGCTCCTTTTGAGCTGGGTATCCGCCTTCCAGATGACGGTATTATTCATACATACAATGTTAATGGTGTCAGCGCTGAAAAATTGAATATTTCTACAGGAAAGACAAAAAATATTCATGAAAATATATTGGAAGTCACAATTGATGACAAACGAAATTTTGGTATTGTAAAAATCGCTGACTATGTGTCGCATAAGGAGCTGAAGGCTTTTCTTTCATCGGCATTTGCCCGGATAAAACGTGCGAATGTTGATAATATTATTATTGATATTCGTGACCTGGCTGTTGATGATGCCGGATTACCTGATGCTGTTTTACATTATGTTACTGATGTACCTTACCGCCATTACGCTGCTATTGAGGCAAAAGCCAGCCCCATTACAAAAGAATTTTATAAAGGCGATTTCAAACAAATAATGAAGGCTCAGAAAAAAGTTGTTCGCGATAAAAAAGCGGTCAAACAAGCTCATAAAATGGTTCTTAAGGGTATGGATTATGCCAATACTTTTTACTCTCCTGATGTGAAGAAACCTGCCGGCGGAGGTACATCCCTTAAAGGTGAATTTTATCTTCTTGTTAATGAGGGGACTAAAAACAGTGGCGTTGTTCTGGCTGCTATTGTTCAGGATCATAAACAAGGACTTGTGATTGGCGGTGAAACAGGTTCCAGAGCAAGCAGGTTTAATGATTATTATTATTTTTCTCTGCCAAATACCGGTTTACAGTGCATGGTGCCTCATCGTTATTATCTGCGCCCATCATCTTTCGATTCAGGCTTTGGCGTGTTACCCGATTATTCTGTCGGACAAAATGCTGATGATTTAGCAAATGGCATTGATACTGCTATTGAGTTTGCATCTGATTTATTTCAAAAACGAAAAGGATACCGCGAAAAACAAAGAGCTTATGAAAAAAGAATGAAAAAACGCAATTAGCAGCGGTGATGCACTGTTTATTTGTTGATAAACTTCTTGTTCTTATGCTTTTGACTAACTTTAACAATTTAAATTGTCTCTCTTGTGAAGTTGCTGAATAATGTAAAACGTAAAGTGGCATTACGACGAATCAGCAAAGATGCTGCGAAAATTAATCGTATACGCGATATCCGTAATATTGCACAAGTCCATACGGTTGGTGTTTTATTTGTCCTCGATAATGAAGATACCTATAAAAACCTTACGCAATTTGTTGAAAGTCTTCAGAAACAGGGAAAAGAAGTTAAAGTAATGGCGCTGTTCTATGGGGATATTCAACCACTTTATTATATCCCAAAATTAAGCTACGACCTTATGAAAAGCAAAGATGTGAACTGGTACGGTCGTCCTGTTGCTGAATTTTCTGACTCTTTCCTGAAACATGATTTTGATGTATTATTGTATTATACGCTAAATGAAAATACACCATTGGATTATATTTTTGCTCTTTCTCCGGCAAAACTTCGGGTTAGTAATCAGAATGATTCAATTTCGGAATATAGTGATGTGATTATCGATACCCGGGAAAAATCCGGGCTTAAAGGATTTATGCAAACCTCATTACATTATCTATCAGAAATAAATAAAGAATATGAAAAACAATAAAATCAAAGGTACTGGAACAGCTGTAGTTACTCCTTTTGATTGGCAAGGAGAGGTGGATTATAATGCTTTAAAGAGAATCCTTCTCCACCAGACTCATAACGGTATAGATTTCCTTGTGGCAATGGGAACTACCGGAGAAGCAGTATCGTTAACCAAAGAAGAGCGAACAAAAGTTGTTGATGTTTTTAAAAAACATCGTAACGGACTTCCTCTGGTGCTCGGGATAGGAGGAAATAATACCGAAGCAGTTGTAAATCAGATTAATGATACTGATTTTACCGACATTGATGCCATCCTGTCTGTTGTTCCTTATTATAATAAACCTTCTCAGGAAGGTATTTACCTCCATTTCGAAGCCATTGCAGATGCCTCACCTGTTCCGGTAATAATTTATAATGTACCGGGAAGAACAGGCAAAAATATGGATGCAGCCACAACTCTCAAGCTTGCATATAAATGTAAAAAAATTGTCGCTGTAAAGGAAGCAAGCGGAGATATGATGCAGATAATGACTATATTACGGAATAAACCAGCGGGCTTCTCAGTTCTTTCCGGTGACGATGCACTGACGTATTCTTTGCTTGGTTTAGGTGCAGATGGTGTTATATCTGTTGTGTCAAATGCTTTCCCCGCTTTGTTTTCTGATATGGTTCAATTTGCACTTGACGGACAAAATCAAGCAGCACTGGAAATTCATAATGAACTACTGCCTTTTGTAGAAATGATCTTTCGCGAAGGAAGCCCTTCAGGTGTGAAAGTGGCATTAAAAAACCTTGGGCTATGCGAATATGATAATGTTCGACTTCCTCTTGCCCCTGTATCACGTAAATTATCCAATGAAATTATTACCTTTGTTTCTGAGACCAATATTTAATTACGATAACGCATTTTGAAGATGAGAAAAATACTGTTACTACTTTTTACTTGTTTTTTTATTTCCCTGAGCTGGGCTCAAAAGCCGGAAATTAGTTCTCTTTTTGACGATAAAAAGGAAATTTGCTTTTACTTTTATCTGCAGGAAGACCTTGACCTTGGGAAATTGTCCTCAATGATTTCCATTGATGATATTGATGGTAATAAAGCCTTTGCCTATGCAAGTAAAACCGAATTTGAACAGTTCCTTGAACTCAATATCCCATATTTTCTAAGCCCCTCACCATCAGAGCTGGCAACAGGAATAACAATGAACAGCAATTTTACTATGCAGGTGCTGCAGGAATGGGATTATTACCCAACTTATGAAGGGTACATCTCTCTTATGAATGAGTTTGCTTCCACATATCCGGATTTGTGTGAAATTGTGGAAATTGGTGAATCAACAGAGGGGCGTAAACTCCTTGCAGCTCATATTAATAATGATTTAGCTCAGGTTGGAGAACCTGAATTTCTCTATACTTCAACAATGCATGGTGATGAAACCACACCATATATCTCAATGTTAGCCTTAATTGACTACCTGCTTTCCAATTATGGAGTACTTGATGATGTGACAAACCTGGTAAATAATCTTGATATCTATATTAATCCCAATGCAAACCCTGATGGAACCTATAACGGAGGAAACAGCACTGTTCAGGGCGCAACACGATATAATGCCAATGGCGTTGATCTTAACCGTAACTACCCGGATCCACAGGACGGACCACATCCGGATGGTAATGAATGGCAACCTGAAACCGTTGCCTTTATGCAGTTTGCCGAAGATCACGACTTTGTGATGTCTGCAAATTTCCATGGCGGTGCTGAAGTGGTCAACTATCCTTTTGATACCTGGCCCGATCTTCATGCTGATGACTTATGGTTTCAGCTGATCTCTCACGAATATGCGGATACCTGTCAGGAATATTCTCCTACTGGTTATCTGTCGGGTTTTGATGATGGAATAACAAATGGATATCAATGGTACACTACAAACGGATGTCGTCAGGATTATATGAACTATTTTCACCATTGCCGCGAGGTTACCATAGAGGTATCCAACACAAAACTTCTTCCTGCATCGCAGCTGGAAGACCATTGGGAGTATAACCGCCGGTCGCTGATTAATTATATGGAACAGGCCCTTTTCGGTATCCATGGTAGTGTTACCGATCTGAATACCGGTGACCCCATTGAGGCAACAGTTCTGATTGAAGATCATGATTTTCTTGAGTCTCAGGTTGAATCCAATGCGCAGGGTATGTTTTATCGCCCAATACTTGCCGGAACATACGATGTTACCTTCCAGGCTCCGGGATATATGCCCCTGACCATCTCTGGTGTCGAAATTGATAACTACGCCACTACAGAAATAAATGCGCAAATGGATGCCGGCGAGCTGACTGCTGACTTTTATGCTGATAAAACAATGGTTGCAGCAGGAACAGATGTTAACTTTTTCGACCTCTCCTTTGGTAACCCTGTTTCCTGGGAGTGGAGCTTTGAAAACGGCTCTCCCGCTACCTCAACCGACCAAAATCCGGTTGTCGTGTGGAATACTGAAGGTGAATGGGATGTATCCCTGACCGTGTACGATGCCGATAATAATGTGCAGGTTCTTACAAAAGAAGATTATATCGCTGTTTCCCTTGAATATGTGATGAATAATACCACCATTACAACCTGTGGCGGAATATTTTATGATAGCGGCAGCGCTAATGCAAACTATGGCGATAATGAAGACTATTCAATGACTTTTTATCCCGGTGAAGAAAATAAAATGATCGAATGTGAATTTCTGTCTTTTGATGTTGAATATCAAAGCTCTTGCGACTATGACTATCTCGAGATCTATAATGGCGAGGATGAAACAGCTACCTTAATTGGAAAATTCTGTGGTACAGACTCTCCGGGCATTGTGACCGCAGATAATGATGCCGGTGCATTGACTTTTGTTTTTCATTCAGATTATAATACTACCGGAGCCGGATGGGAAGCCGTAGTTTCCTGCGCCGGCGGTGTAGGTATCAATGATCATACTGCTGAGCCTTCCTTCACTCTCTATCCAAACCCTGTTGATGGAAAGTATGTTACGATTGTAAATCCGATAATAATGAACCTTGTTTCAGTTTCTGATCTTACAGGAAGAACAGTGAGAAGCCTTCATCCTGAATCAAAATCCTGTCGATTGGATATTTCAGGCTTACTGCCGGGAATTTACCTGGTTAATGTTCAGGATTATGAAGGTAACCTTGCTATAGAAAAGCTGATTATTCGTTAAAATAAAAATATTGTTTGGCAGTCCCGGGTTACTGGTTTATATCATCCAGTAGTCCGGGTCTTCTTTTTTTAGTGCGTTCAAGAGCCTGCTCAAATCGCCACTCTTCAATTTTCTTATCATCACCACATAAAAGGATATCAGGAACTTTCATGCCATCATATTCAGCAGGCCGTGTGTAAACAGGAGGGGAGAGGAGCCCGTTTTGAAACGAGTCAGACAGAGCCGATGTTTCATCACTTAAAACCCCGGGAATAAGCCTTATAATACTGTCGGTAATGACCATGGCAGCAAGCTCACCACCCGTGAGTACATAGTCACCAATAGAGAGCTCAAGGGTGATATATTTCTCCCTTATTCGTTCATCAACACCCTTATAATGGCCACAAAGAATGATTATATTCTTTAACGTGCTCAGATGGTTAGCCCTTGGTTGCTCCAGTCGCTCCCCATCAGGTGTGGTATAAATAACCGCATCATAGGGCCGCTCCTTTTGAAGCTTATCGATACAGTCTGCGATAGGTTGTATCATCATTACCATGCCTGCCCCCGGACCATATGCATAATCATCAACGCGCTTGTGCTTGTTTGTGCTGTAATCTCTGATATTATGTATGTGGATTTCTGCAATACCCTTTTCACAAGCCCGCTTTAGCATGCTCTCACTGAAAGGCCCTTCAAACATCCCCGGAAAAAGAGTTAATATATCAATTCTCATGGCTTATCATTTATTACCGGCGAAAATACAAAATCGTCATAAACAAATCTATTTCACCCCATGTTTCTGCAGTTTAGTATTTTTGCAAAAAGTATCGCTATGAAAAAAGAAAAAGTACTTGTGGCAATGAGTGGTGGTCTTGATAGCTCTGTTGTTTGTCTGATACTGCAACAGCAAGGTTATGAGGTATATGGCGTAACACTTAAAATTTGGGATCCCGATGATTTGCCTCCGGGATGCAGACACCTTAGTATTGGCGGTGATCAGGAAATAGATGATGCCAGGGAAGTAGCCCAAAAATTAAATATCCCTCATTATGTGATTGATGTGCGGGAAAAATTTGCCAATACGGTAATCCAAAATTTTATTGACGAATATATGAGGGGCAGAACTCCGAACCCCTGTACCTACTGTAACCGTGTGATAAAATGGGATGCAGTAATTCAAAAAGCTGATGTGCTCGGCTGCAGTTATATTGCTACAGGTCATTATGCGCATATAGTTACTGAAAATAGCCGATGCTTTGTTCGTAAAGGTGACGACCCATTGAAAGAACAATCCTATATGCTATGGCAATTGGGACAGGATGTATTAAAACGTACTTTATTCCCTCTGGCTGAAATGTCCAAAAAACAGGCACGGGAACTGGCTAATCACTACGGACTGTCAAAAGTGGCTTCAAAAGGAGAAAGCTTTGATGTATGCTTTATAGCTGATAAAGATTATCGTTTATACCTAAAACGTAAAGTGGATGGCATTGCTAATCGTTTTCATAATGGAAATTTTGTTGATAAGGAAGGACGCTTCCTGGGGCATCATGAAGGCTATATGTTTTTTACCATTGGCCAGCGTAAAGGACTACCCGCTATGGGGTACCGTGCTTATGTTAATGAAATCCGACCTGATACCAATGAAGTGGTAATTGGTAAAGAGGATGAATTGTTTAAAAAAGAAATCATTATAGATAATATTAATGCTCTGAAATATGAACGTATCCCTGAAAACAAAGAGCTTATTATTAAACTGCGCTATCATCATGCCGGTGAAAGAGGGCATTTCTCCTATATGGAGGATGGGAAAGGACTAGTCACCTTTATCGAACCTGTTCAATCTCCTACACCCGGGCAATCAGCTGTTTTTTACGAAAAAAATGACCTCCTGGGTGGAGGAATCATCGTCTCGGTATCATAACCGGTGAACCTTGAGCCTATGGATATGTTTTATTAAAAATAATCAGATGATGAAAAATACAATTCTCTTTATACTCCTCTTTATTCTTACGGGTTCAGTTTCAGCACAGCAGCAAATTTATAAAGCTCAATTCTCTGATAAGAATGCCTCTTTAAAATTATGGGACTCTCCTCAGGATTTCTTATCCGAAGAATCCTTATCGAGGCGAACTAAAAACAATATTCCTATTGATTTTAATGATCTCCCTGTAGCACCTGATTACATTAAAGTATTAAATCAATTTGATGTTGATATAGTACTGATTAGCAAATGGTTTAATAGTGCGTTTTTTACTATTGAGAATTTAGACATATTAGATGAAATTATTGATCTGCCTTTTGTCTCATCTATTGATATTGTAAAAACAAATGCACAAGAGCGCAGAAAAACATCGAAATTTGGAATAGTTGAAAATTCGATAATTGGTATTGCAAAGGACTATGAATATGGAAACAGCTGGCTTCAAAATGCCATGATAAATGCTGACTCATTACATGACCTGGGTTATACCGGAGAAGGAATTAAAATAGCTGTTCTGGATGGTGGATTTATGGGTGCCGATACGATAAATGTATTCTCACATTTGTATGAACAGAATCGGGTTTTGGGCACAAAAGACTTTATTGACGGGGGATCTGTTTATGCTCATAGCGGCCATGGAACTGCTGTACTTTCTCAAATGGGCGCTCTTGATCAGGGAAACCTGATTGGTACTGCCCCGGATGCTGAATATTATCTTCTGAGAACAGAAGATGTGTATGCTGAATACCTAATGGAAGAGTATTATTGGGCTGCCGCTGCAGAATATGCCGATAGTGCAGGTGTACATATTATCAACTCCTCACTCGGGTATTCTCTTTTTGATGACCCTGCGCAAAACCATTCGTATGAAGATATGGACGGCCAGACAACTCCAATTACTATCGCTGCTTCATTAGCGGCATCAAAAGGTATTCTGGTGGTTACCAGTGCAGGAAATGAAGGTGATGATGACTGGCACTATATCACAGCTCCGGCTGATGCCGTAGATGTTATTACCGTTGGTGCTGTAAAAACAGATTCCTCTTATGCATCGTTTAGTTCAGTAGGGCCTACCTTTGATGGAAGAATAAAGCCTGATATTGTAGCCCTCGGGCAGGGAAATCTGGTGTCGACGCCAACTGGTGGAATGACTTTCGGTAGTGGTACCTCTTTTGCTTCACCTCTCATCGCCGGATTATCAGCTTGTATAATGCAGGCTGACCCGGGTAAAAACACAATCGAGATCCGTAGTGCATTAAAACAGTCCGGACGGTCTTCAGGAAATCCATCCTATATGCTTGGATATGGAATTGCTGATGGGGTAGGAGCGGTTAGTATTCTGCTTGATATAGATATTTTTAATTCAACCGATCATAATTTACGGGTATACCCAAATCCTGCGTTCCCAGGAAATACCATCTCTATTATTGCTGATGATGCAATTACAAATTTTAAGGCCTATAACTTATCTGGTAGCGAAATAACCTTATCAGATCTTTATATTTCCTCCGATGGTAAAGAAGCATCTTTTTCAGCTAACTCTCAGAGAGGTATTATCGTTTTAATTATTGGCACTAACTCCTCATTATCAGCATATAAAGTAATTATAAACTAATTTTCCATTGTCTTTATTTTTTGGTGTATAAAATCTTCATTGAAAGAATGGAGGTTTAATAACTGGTTTTATCTATTGATTCTTGGTAACGGGGGATGGATACATTTGTAAACAAAGCAATGATCACAATTGTAAACCATCCACATTCACACAAGTAACCAACGGTTACAGAAGTGAAACAATTAGTGTTTTTACTTTTGTGAAATTATGTTTATATTTGTGAATCATATAAATATTAACAGCCATGATTACCCGCATAAGACAGTTGATGAATGATAATGGTATCAATGCTTCGCAACTTGCTGACAGGATTAGTATACAGCGTTCTACGCTGTCTCATATACTTTCAGGCAGGAATAAGCCCAGTCTTGATGTTATTGTGAAAATATTGGATGAATTTCCTGAAATTGATGCCGATTGGCTACTTAGAGGAGCAGAAATCCCTGTTGACAAAAGTAAACAACCGTTGAGTGCACAGGACACAGAGAATCGGGAAGCATTGCCTGCACAGGATCTGTTTTCAGGATTGAATACAATTGAAACCAAACATACGAGCCAGGATAAGGGTAAAAGTAGCAATACTGTAAACCAAGAGCCTGAGAACCCGGTAAATACAAGTGAGATTCCCGTTGACACAAATGTTACACAGAAAAAAGTAGGTGTAGCCAATTTTGAGGAAAGGAATCGTGAAATTGAAAATGTTATGATTTTTTATACGGATGGGACATTTAAATCGTATAAACCGTCATAAATTATTATAGCACTTCAGGGAAAAAAAGAGCAATTTCCCTGGCTGCATTTTCATCGCTGTCGGATCCGTGTACAGCATTTGATCTCAGGGATTTTCCAAATCGCTTGCGGATAGTACCAGATGCAGCCTTCCGGGGGTCCGTTTCGCCAATTATTTTCCTGAATTGAGCTACACAGTCCTCCTTCTCCAAAACACCCAAATACACTGGTGAACTGGTCATAAAAGTTACCAAATCAGTAAAAAAATATTTATCTTTATGTACTGTATAAAAATCTTCAGCTTCCTCTTGTGTCAGTTGATGTCGTTTTAAAGCCACAATGTTAAAACCTTTCTTTAAGATAGCATCAATGATTTTACCCTCTTGTCGTTCGGCAACAGCCACAGGTTTAATTATCGTGAAGGTCAGGCGTCCCGTCATAATTATGGTTTTTTTATGAAATATTAATAAATAGGATAACAGCTTTTTCTTACATTTGTTGATTGCAGATACAGACGCATTCGATAGTTTAAGCATGAAAGATACAAAGAAAATTGATATATTCCGAAACCTGCTTTCGGAAAGCAAAAACATTGTTTTAATAACCCATTTAAATCCTGATGGTGATGCCATTGGATCTACAGCAGCTTTAGGATTGTTTTTGAAACAACAGGGTAAATCAGTCACGATGATTACCCCCAATGCATTTCCGGCTTTTTTACGCTGGATTCCCGGATCTGGTGAAATGGTAAATGCTGAGAAAAAAAGGGATGAGGCCACACAGGCCTTGCATCAGGCAGACCTGGCCATATGCCTTGATTTTAATGCCCGCCACCGTGCAGGTAATTTCGCTGAAGAACTGGATAAGTACTCCGGTCCAATAGTACTAATTGATCATCATCTGGAACCTGAGGATGGTTTTACCCTTTATTTCTCAACCCATGAAGCATCCTCCGCATCAGAAATAGTTTTTGATATTATTTTGGCTCTTAATCCTGATAAAAAATGCCTCACTAAAGATATTGCTTCCGGAATTTATGTTGGTATTATGACCGATACAGGCTCATTTAACTTTTCATCCAATAACCCTGATTTATACCCCAAAATCGGTGACCTTGTCAGGGCTGGTGCTGATCCGGAGTTAATCCATACACTTGTTTACAGTACTTCCTCCGAAAGCAGAACACGCCTGTTAGGGTATAGCCTGCTGAAACGAATGGTAGTACTGAAAGAACATAAAACAGCTTATATTTATTTAACACAACAGGATCTTAAGCGATTTCATTTCCGGGTTGGTGACACCGAAGGGCTGGTAAATTATACGCTCTCCATTAAAGGCATTAACCTGGGTGTACTTTTTACTGAAAGGGTAGGGCATATAAAAATTTCATTGCGGTCAAAAGGTAACTTCTCCGTAAATGATTTTGCTCGCAATCATTTTACCGGTGGTGGCCATAAGAATGCTGCCGGTGCTGAATCAAAAATGGAACTGGGCGATACCATACGCATGTTTGAAGATCTTTTACCATTGTATTCTGAAGAACTTAATAAAGATGTCACTTTTTCGTAGTATAATGTTATTTTTATTGCCTGTGCTCATGGTTACTGCCTGTACGGAGAACCGGGTAAAAGAACGTAGTCCGGTGATCATTAACAAACAACAGCTGGACGAGCAGCTTATTGATGCAAATAAAAAGGTTGTGGCTTCTGAAGTTCAGCAAATTGATGACCTCGTAGCCCGCTACGGTTGGAGTATGACTACTACCGGCACCGGTCTCCGGTACGAGGTTTATGACAGCCCGGGTGGCGTCGCTGTAACAAAAAATTGCAGGGTTTCAATGCAGTATACTGTAAAACTCATAAATGGAACAACGGTATATCATTGGAAAGAGGATGGAGTTAAGACTTTTATTACCGGGAAAGGTGAGGTTGTGGCCGGATTGGAAGAAGCTGTTTTGTTGCTTAAAAATAACGATAAAGCCAGAATAATTATTCCTTCTTTTCTGGGGCATGGCCTGGCCGGCGACGGAAATAAAATTCCGCCAAAAGCAACCATGATTTATTATATAGAACTAATCAATGTTGAAAAACTATAGAAACTTTAAAATGAGAAACAAATTAATGATTATTATGGGAGCAGCAATGGTTATGCTCTCTATGACTTCCTGTAATTCAAAATATCCCAAAGGGTATGAATTGTCTGATACAGGTGTAGTTTATAAGTATTACAGCCAGTCAGGCAGTGATAAAGCAGCAAACCTCGGTGATTATGTCAGGGTTCAAATGGTTTATTCCTATGAAGATAGTATTCTGTTTGACACTCGTGGCTCCAAAAGAGACTTTGAAATGAAACTGGAAGAACCCACTTTTGATGGGGATATCTATGCTGCCGTTGCCATGATGTCGGAAGGCGACAGCGCTTCATTTCTTATTGATGCGGTGAATTTCTTTACCAAACTGGCCGGCCAGCCCGGTGAACCGGCTCCTGCATTTGTTAAGGAGAATACCAATATGGTTTTTGATGTTAAGCTTACAAAAGTGATGTCAGAAGAAGAACATTCAACCGAACTCCGTGAGCGTGTTGATAAAAGAAAAGCTGACGAACCAATTGTTATGGCAGAGTATATTGAGCAAAATGAAATCACTGCGAAACCAACCGAATCAGGACTCTATTTCATTAATATTCGTGACGGGAAAGGAAAAACACCTGTAAATGGGGATGTCGTTGAGATTAATTTCAAGGTAATGCTTATGGATGGCACGGTGCTCTTCGACAGCTGGCAGGAAAATCGCCCTGTACAATTTGAATTTGGTCGCCGTTTTGATACCAAGGGCCTTGTGGAAGGTATTTCGCAGATGCGTAAAGGTCAGGTGGCTCATTTAATTGTTCCTTCATCACTCGCTTTTGGTGAATTTGGCCGCCAGGGTCTTATTGAACCCTATTCTACTTTGCTCTATGATGTTGAAATACTTGATATCAAATCACAGGACGATGTAAAGAAAGAAAAAATCCGCCAAATGGCGCTGAATAAAAAACAAAGCGAAACCTTTTTAGCCAATAATGCTAACGCTGATGGTGTTGTTGTTTTACCCAGTGGCCTGCAGTATAAGGTGCTTCAATCTGGTGATGGTGATTCCCCCTCTGCATCAAGTCGTGTTCGTGTGCATTACCATGGCACTCTTATCGATGGAAGAACTTTTGACAGCTCTTACGAGAGAGGGAAACCCTCAGAATTCGCCGTTAATGGCGTAATTAAAGGCTGGACGGAAGCATTACAATTAATGAAAACAGGAGATAAGTGGAAGCTCTTTATTCCTTCCGAACTGGCATATGGTGAAAGCCCGCGCCCCGGTGGAATTATTGAACCTAACATGGCGCTTATTTTTGACGTAGAGCTTATTGAAATCGTAGATTAATAATATTTATAAAGTAATACCCGTTCTATTGCGGGTATTACAGTTTTTTTATGCATAATTTAACCTCACATTTTGTACAGTGCTTTGGGTCTTCCAACGAGAAAATTACTTCCTGTTTTGCCCCCGGGAGAATAAATCTTATTGGTGAGCATATTGATTATAATGGTGGTCCTGTGATGCCTTTTCCCGTTGAAATGGGAACACATCTTTTACTGCGACCCAACAATAAAGGTATGTTGCGCTTTTTTTCCCTTAATTTCCCTGATAAGGTTCATCAGATACCCCTTTCGGAAAAATACACCAAAAAGGCTGATTTATGGATTAATTACCCCCTGGGTGCGATCCAACAACTCAATGAAAAGACCTCCTTGCCATCTATTGGAATGGATTTCCTTTTTTCCGGAAATATCCCGGCAGGAGCCGGAATGTCTTCATCAGCCAGTATAGAAGTTGCAACACTTTTTGCCTTAAATGAATACTTTAACCTGAGCCTGGAATTAATTGATATTGTTATTCTTGCTCAAAAAGCAGAAAATGAATTTGTAGGTGTTTCATGTGGCATTATGGATCAATATGCTGTTTCTTTTGGTGAAGTCGGGCACATGCTTTTTTTGGAGTGTGACAAGCCAAGACACCGTTTTGTTAAAGCTCAAATTGATGGTTACGGATTCCTTGTTGTGAATACAGGTAAAAAACGTGGCCTGGCAGAATCAAAATATAATGAACGCTATCAGCAGTGTCAAAATGCATTATCCAGAATCCGGGAAATAATCTATATCGATAATTTATGTGATCTGAACATTCATGATCTTGCAGCTGCTGAAAATTTATTATCAGACGATTCTGTATTACAACAACGCCTCAGGCATGTGGTATCTGAAAAACACCGTGTTTTAAAAGCTGAAAAAGCCTTGATGGACGGTGACCTGATATCCCTTGGACAATTAATGAATGAATCACACTTGTCATTGAAAAATGATTATGAAGTCACTGGTTTTGAATTAGATACAATGGTGGAGATTCTTCAGGATCTGCCTGTTGTTCTTGGGGCTCGTATGACAGGTGCCGGTTTTGGGGGCTGCTGCATATGCCTTGTGAAAAACAATATTCAAAACCAGTGTATAGATGAAGTATGTGCTGCATACACAAAAAAAACAGGTTTTACGCCTGAGTTTTATCCTGTGACACCTTCTGAAGGAGTACATTTAACCTGCTGTTAATGTAATATTTATTCATCTGTTGTCGTTTTTTTATTCAATTTAAAAATGTATTTTTGCGCCCATGAAAAATAAGAGCATCATTGGTATTATCATTACAATGATTATTGTTGTTACCTCGTGCAATGGGGTTAACAAGCTTTTGAAAACTAACGATTATGAAGCTATCTATCAGGAGGGCGTAAGTCGTTATGAAAAAGAGGATTATACACGGGCATTGCAGCTTTTCGACCATGTGGCACCATTGATTCGTGGCACTGAAAATGCTGAAATGCTGGCTTATTATAATGCATATTGTTATTATAATTTAAACGAAAATATCATGGCAAGCTACTATTTCAAAAGGTTTGCCAAAGAATTCCCCCGTAGTGAATATGCTGAAGAGTGTGCCTTTATGGGTGCCTATTGCAAGTACCTCGAATCGCCGAAATCCAGTCTGGATCAAACGAATACTTATGAAGCAATCACTGAACTTCAGCTTTTCATTAATCTTTACCCCGAAAGCAATCGCATTGAAGAATGCAATACGCTTATTGATGAATTAAGAGCGAAGCTTGAGAAAAAAGACTTTGAGATCGCACAGCTTTATTTGAAAATGGAAGAATATAAAGCTGCCCTTACGGCCTTAGATAATGTTATAAAGGATTATCCTTCAACAAAGTACCGTGAAGATGTACTCTTTTATATCGTAATTGCAAATTATGAATTTGCAAAAAATAGTGTTGCGGAAAAACAAAAGGAAAGGTATCAGAATACATTGGAAGCAACCAATACATTTATTGATGCATTTCCAGAAAGTAAATATACAGGACGTATTGAACAAATTGTTTCTGCGTCTCGTTCAGTGGTAGAATAAACGTTTATTTTTAAGATACAGGTATGGATTATAA
This sequence comes from uncultured Bacteroidales bacterium, assembly GCA_964594665.1. Taxonomy (GTDB): domain Bacteria; phylum Bacteroidota; class Bacteroidia; order Bacteroidales; family BM520; genus BM520. The sequence continues at coordinate 119,119 of CAZQNY010000001.1, read as the reverse complement.
AAAAGTAAAAACTGATCCCGAGGCTATTACACGCCAAATGAGAGACTTCGACAAAGAAACTGACAATATTTATGAGTCAGTTGCTATTCTGGCAAAACGAGCAAACCAGATTGGCCTTGATATAAAAAAGGAGTTGGATCAGAAAATTGAGGAGTTCGCTACACCGGCAGACAACCTGGAAGAGGTGTTTGAAAACAGGGAACAAATTGAAATCGCCAAATTTTATGAACAACTTCCAAAGCCTACCCTTATAGCTATTCATGAATTCCTTGAGGACAAAATTTATTTCAGAAATCCTCATAAAGAAATTGTTGAAAAGAAAGCATAATATAAGATGCTCAAAGGTAAGAATGTATTATTGGCGGTAACAGGCAGCATTGCAGCCTATAAAACCGCCTTTTTTGTCCGACTTCTTGTTAAAGAAGGTGCCGAGGTACAAGTAGTAATGACTCCCTCGGCAAAGGATTTTATTACCCCGTTAACACTCTCAACATTATCAAAGCGTCCGGTAATTATCGAACCTTTTGATCCTGAAACAGGGGAGTGGTCAAATCACGTTGAACTGGGGCGCTGGGCTGACGTAATGATTGTTGCTCCGGCATCGGCAAATACGTTATCGAAAATGGCTGCCGGAATTGCTGATAACTTTGTTACAACCTGCTATCTTGCGGCTAAATGCCCTGTATTCTTTGCTCCGGCAATGGATCTTGACATGTTCCGTCACCCTTCCGTCCAAACCAACATAAATACCCTTCTGGGCTATGGCAATCTGCTTATTAGCCCTCAGGAAGGTGAACTTGCCAGTGGCCTTTCAGGTGCCGGAAGAATGGAAGAACCCGATCAGATCATTCAAATCCTCTCCGATTATTTTGCGGATGAAAAAGATTTTGCCGGAAAAAAAGTCCTTGTTACCGCAGGACCAACCTATGAACCTATCGATCCGGTGCGTTTTATAGGTAATTATTCGTCCGGAAAAATGGGATTTAGTGTTGCCGAAACCCTTGCCCGTAGAGGCGCAGAGGTATATCTTGTTACCGGACCGACATTCCTCGATACTCCTTGTCGTATCGCTGATCGTATTGATGTGCATACCGCAGAGCAAATGGCTTCGGTTTGTTATGATATTGCCAGAGCCTGCGATATTGTTGTTATGGCTGCCGCTGTTGCTGATTATACTCCCGAAAATCCGGCAAAACTGAAAATTAAAAAATCAGAAGATTTTACTTCTATTCGTCTGAGAAGAAATCCTGACATCCTTGCTGAACTGGGGAAACGAAAAAATAAAAATCAGATCCTTGCAGGCTTTGCACTGGAAACTGATAGCGAAAAAAATAATGCGTTGGCAAAATTGCAAAATAAGAACCTTGATTTCATCGTTCTAAACTCATTAAAAGACGATGGTGCCGGTTTTAATACTGAAACAAATAAGGTTACTATTTTAGATCGTGATGGCAATAGCAAAGCATATGCGTTGAAAGATAAGTCGCTCGTTGCTGAAGATATTGCAGACCATATTAAAGCATTAATGTAATGCTTTTTACACTTATAGATTTGTAAATAATTGGAATATGTACAAATACATCCTCATACTGATTACTTCATTGTTGTCATTAACTATTGCTGCACAGGAATTTAAATGTACTGTCAGCGTGAGCTCTTCCAAGCTTGAAGGTACCGACAGAAGAGTGTTTCAGGATATGCAAAAAGCACTTTATGAGTTTGTTAATGATCGTAAATGGACAAACTTCGAATTTAGCGAAGAAGAAAAAATTGAGTGTTCTATTCAGATAAATCTTACAAAGCGTATCTCAAGTGAAGAGTATGAAGGGCAGATGAATATTGCCTTGCGGCGCCCGGTATTTAACTCCTCATATAACACTCCGATTTTGAATTATCAGGATAAAAGCCTTCGGTTTGAATATATTGAATCAGAGCCCCTCATTTTTACTGATAACAGCTTCGACAACAACCTTACAGCTGTAATTGCATTCTATCTTTATGTGTACCTTGGAATGGATTTCGATACTTTTCAGTTTCATGCAGGAACTCCTTTTTACGAGAAAGCTCAATCCATTGTCAATAGTGCTCAGGGGTCTCCGTATCCCGGATGGAGCTCTTATGAAAGTATGAAAAATCGCTTCTGGCTCATCGAAAACCTTATGAATAGCAGTTATGATGGCATTCGTAGCTTTTTATACAAATACCACCGTAAAGGCCTTGATGCCATGGCTGATAATGTGCAGCTCGGGCGATCTTTTACTACTCAGGCACTGGAAGATCTGCGTAAAGCATCGCGCCAAAAACCCGGCCTTTTTGCTCTTCAACTAATCCTGGATGCCAAACGTGATGAAATAATTAACCTCTATACTGAAGGAATGCCTAATGAGAAGTCGAAAGTAATTCAGATTATGAATGAAATTGACCCCGCAAATGCTTCCAGATATCAGAAAATACAAAATACTACCAATCCATAGGCTATGTTATCGCATCTTTATATCTCTAATTATGCGTTAATTGAAAATCTTGACATCGATTTTCCCAATGGGTTTATCTCCATTACCGGCGAAACAGGTGCCGGTAAATCCATACTTTTAGGTGCAATAGGTCTTTTAACAGGAAACAGAGCTGAAAATGCCGCATTGAAGGTTAAAGATAATAAATGTATCATTGAAGGCACTTTCGAAATAAAGAATTATAACCTGCAAAACCTTTTCAGGAAGCTCGATGTGGATTATGACCATCAGAGTATTATACGCAGGGAAATAACTCCATCTGGAAAATCACGGGCTTTTATAAACGATACTCCTGTTGCGCTAAAAGATCTCAAAATATTGGGCGATAAGCTTATGGATATTCATTCCCAATTCAGCACTCTTCATTTGGCCGATAATTCCTATCAGATTGCCCTACTGGATCGTTATGCCGGTACTAATAATGAACTCATGCAGTACCATGACGCCCTGAACCAATGGAGACAAGCAAAACAGGATCTTGAAACATTACAGGAAGCCGGAATAAGAGCAAGGCGGGAGGAAGATTATTTGCGGTTTTCGCTTCAGCAACTTTCAGGTATTGATCTGCAAAAAATTAAACTTCAGGAGATTGAAGAGGAAAAGAGAATACTTGAGAATAGCGAAACAGTAAAAATGGTACTCTATAATGCTTCGGAAACATTGCTAAATAGTGAAAATGCCATTATTACAATGCTCAGAAGTATGCAGAAGGAGATAAATGGCATATCAGCACTTAGTAGCAGTTTCATGTTCATATCAGATCGGCTCGAGAGCCTTATTGTGGAGTGTGATGATCTGGGCCATGAAATGGAAAACCTTAATGACGACGTTGCTATTGATCCTCAAAGGCTGGAAAATATTCAGAATGAATTGGATGTTATCTATGCTTTAATGCAAAAGTTTAATGCTTCGGGCATTGATGAATTGCTTGCTATTCGTGTAGCGACAGAAGAAAAGTTATTGAAAATCGATAGCTTTTCAACCGAAATAATCGCGGCTACAAATGCTGTTGCATCCTCGTATGAAAAACTGTTGGAAGTGATGGGCAGGCTTTCTGAAAAAAGAAAAAAAGCCATTCCCGGGTTAACAAAGGCTGTATTGAAAAATTTAAAGGCTGTAAACCTGGATAATGCAACATTCAGTATTGAGATAAAAGCAACACAAGAACCCGGCAGAGATGGTGGGGATAATGTTCGGTTTCTTTTTTCTGCGAACAAAGGTGTTGAAATGAATGATATTCAAAAAGTAGCGTCTGGTGGAGAGCTCTCACGTTTAATGCTTTCATTAAAAGCTGTTCTGACAGAAAAGGAAACACTCCCAACAATCATTTTTGATGAGATAGAATCGGGGGTTTCAGGGATTGCAGCAGGAAAAATTGCTGATCTCCTTGGTAATATGGGCTCATCAATGCAGGTTATTGCCATTACACATTTGCCACAATTGGCAGCAAAAAGCCAGGCTCAGTATCATGTTTATAAGGATAATTCCAATAACAAAACGTATAGTAATATAAAGTATCTCTCGAAAGAGGAGCGCATTAACGAACTTTCCATAATGCTCAGTGATGGCAATATCTCAGAGCAGGCAGTAGAGAATGCCAAAGCGCTGCTTAAAAACAATTAAAAAAAACATTTACCTCTCGTAACTGTTATTTTCTTAAGACCAAAAATTATATTTATGAGTTATAATCTTTTAAAAGGCAAAAAGGGTCTCGTATTTGGGGCTTTAAACGATAAATCAATAGCATGGAAGGTAGCTGAAAGAGCAGCAGAAGAAGGTGCTGAACTGGTGTTAACAAATACTTCTGTTGCCATTAGAATGGGTGATATTCACGAGTTGGGAAAGAAGGTGAATGCCCCTGTAATTCCGTCTGACGCAACAAATGTAGATGACCTTGAAGCCTTAATAACGCAGGCAATGGAGCATTTTGGCGGAAGTTTTGATTTTGTCCTGCACTCTGTTGGCATGTCTCCTAATGTTAGAAAACGCCGGCCATATGATGATCTGAATTATGAATACCTGAAAAAAACCCTGGATATTTCTGCCGTTTCTTTCCATAAACTTATTCAAAGCCTTAAGAAAAAAGATGCGCTGAATGAATGGGGGTCTATTGTGGCTTTATCATATATCGCTGCGCAACGCACGCTTTTCGAGTATAACGATATGGCTGAGGCAAAAGCAATGCTTGAGTCCATAGCACGTAGCTTTGGCTATATCTATGGCCGTGAAAAGCATATCCGGATAAATACGGTATCCCAGTCGCCGACAATGACAACTGCCGGTAGCGGTGTAAAAGGTATTGATGGATTGATGGATTTTACTGAGAGGATGTCGCCTTTAGGTAATGCCACTGCCGGGGAGTGTGCTGATTATGTTATCACTCTCTTCTCTGATCTTACAAAAAAAATCACAATGCAAAATCTGTATCATGACGGAGGGTTCTCAAGTATGGGTATGAGCCGGCGTGCCATGCATATGTATAACAAAAGCCTTTCGGGAGAATGCGAATAGGATAAAGAGACTTCAGGGTATAAAAAAAGGTGCGACAAACGCACCTTTTTTTTGTGGGGAGAGGAGGATTCGAACCTCCGAAGGCTTAGCCAACAGATTTACAGTCTGCCCCATTTGACCGCTCTGGAATCTCCCCGTAAAGAGAGCCGATGGACGGACTCGAACCGCCGACCGGCTGATTACAAATCAGCTGCTCTACCAACTGAGCTACATCGGCATTACTGTTAAGAACATTTCCGTTTCAGGGCTGCAAAGATAATCGTTTTTCTTTATCTGCAACCCTTACAGCGCATTTTTTTCAAATTTCTATGGAATATTCATATACATCACCCGCCTCTTTGGAGGGCGTATTATTCTTATTTTTTTGATTATGAACAGGTTTAGATGTGTAGCTGTACTGAATACTTTTTTTTACGTTTTTTAAAGAAAATCGGATTTTTATTTTTTTTGTGGCTGTGATTTTGAATCCACGGTTTCGGGTTTCTCCAAAACGGAGTAGTTTTATTAATCGTAAAGCCTCCTCATCACATCCATATCCTATACCTTTCAGAACAAATGCATCCTGAACCCTGCCATTGTCATTAATGACAAATTTCAGATAAACATCACCTTCGATATTATGTTTTATAGCTTCTTTGGGATAACGCATATTTTCACTGATAAACTTTTTAAATGCATCTTTTCCTCCCGGAAACTCCGGAAGCTCTGGAAATCTTGTGCTCGAAAGCGTTTTCTTTTTGTTTTTTGACATATTAAATTCCTCTGTTCAAAAGTATGAAATATATCTCCTGGATACAATTTCCTGTTTTTTTTCCTCTATTTTGTCTGCTATATCACTTTTTCTATATCTTTAACACCTAAATGATAAAATTACTGTAAAATGATTGACTTAAATGTACTCCCGTTGAAAGGGTTAGGCAATATTACTTTTGGAATGACAATGGAATCAATGACCGGGATTCTTGGTAAACCTGCTCAGGTTGAACCACTTGTGGACGATGATGACTTTAATACAACTGTATTGAATTATAATGATCAGGGGTTGAGTATCTTTTTTGAAGGTGCTGAAGCTCCTATGCTTTCATGCATAGAGTCTGATAATAAAAATTGCATGTTGTTTGGTGAGAGAGCCTTTGATCTTAGTAAGCAGGATTTGGTCGCCCTTATGAAAAAAAATGGGTTTGAGGACCTTGATACCAGTGATGAAGAATGGGGAGAACAACGAATATCTTTTGAGGATGGACTCATTGACTTCTACTATGCCAATGATAAGCTTACAACCATTAATTGGGGTGTGTTGGTAACAGAGGAAGGTAAAATCGAATCCATTTAGTTCTATTGATGTCCTTTGGATTCCAGAGGATGATAATGCATAATGGCATCCCTAAGATAACGGGTGCTCATATGGGTGTATATTTCCGTTGTTGTTATTGAAACATGCCCCAGCATTTGTTGTACTGCACGCAAATTAGCCCCCCCTTCAACAAGATGGCTGGCAAAGCTATGGCGAAAGGTGTGGGGGCTTACATTTTTTCTGACACCACTTTGTTCCGTACAGGCTTTTATTATATTGTATACTGAGACCCGCGAGAGTTTCTTCCCTGATCGGTTTAAGAATACGATATCTTGTGATTGTGGATCGATTTTTTCATGAACCCTGACCTGATTAATGTAGCGCTGCAACTGTGCTGATGATGCTCTTGCAATGGGGACAAGACGCTCTTTATTTCCTTTGCCAATGATCCGGATGTATTCATTTTTAAGAAACAAATCCGATAAGTGAAGGTTTACAAGCTCTGAAACCCGCAAGCCGCATCCGTAAAGTACTTCCAGAATGGCCTTGTTGCGTTCACCTCCTGGTTTGCTCAGATCGATACTATCAAGTATTTGATAAACCTCCTCAACCGATAATACCACAGGTAATTTTCGCGTCTGTCGGGGCATATCGATCAATTTTGCCGGGTTTTCCCGAATAATTTCTTCCAATTGAAGATATTGAAAAAAACTGCGTAATGTTGATAACATGCGCGCCTGCGTGGCAGCAGATAGCTCATTATCCGAAAAATACGACAGATAGTCCTGGATCTGTTTACTTGTGATATTTCCTGATTTATCGGTTCTGTGATCTTCTATGTATTCGCTAAATAATTGTAAATCTGATAAATACGAAGTTATTGTTTGAGGTGAAAGATTCCTTTCCAGCAATAGCCACTGTTTGTATCCTTTTATGTATCCCTTAACATTCACAGCATGTAAAGATAATATTAATGTGCAAGAGGGTGATGCGAAAAGTTATAAACCATTCATTTTTAATAATTTTTTTAGTGGTTGGTTTGGTATCCTTTTAGAAATTTTATACTTTTGCCGTCCTGAAATTAAAGAGGGTAAACAAATGGCTAAGAAGAGTAAAGATGCAAGAATCCAGGTTATCCTGGAATGTACCGAGCACAAAGCAAGCGGAATGCCGGGTACATCAAGGTATATTACTACCAAGAACAAGAAAAATACTCCTGATCGCTTAGAGATTAAGAAGTATAATCCGATTTTAAAGAAAATGACTATTCATAAAGAAATTAAATAATCTGAATTATGGCAAAGAAAACCGTTGCAACACTGAGAACTTCTTCTGGTAAGGATTTTGCCAAAGTGATCCGTTCCGTAAAATCACCCAAAACAGGTGCCTATACTTTTAAGGAACAAATTATACCTTCTGATCAGGTAAAGGATTTTTTGGCTAAGAAATAATTTTATTCGCGTATATCCGATATCGGAAGAAAAGCTTTTTTCTCTCAGGGAAGAAAGCTTTTTTTGTATTTTTACCATTCAAAAATTGATGATATGGGACTGTTTTCAGTATTTTCAAAAAATAAAAAAGAAGAAATAAAAAAAGACCTTGATAAAGGGCTTGAAAAAACCAAATCAAGCGTTTTTTCAAAACTTACAAAAGCTGTTGCCGGGAAATCAAAGGTTGATGATGAAGTGCTTGATAACCTTGAAGAGGTATTGATAACTTCTGATGTGGGGGTTGAAACAACACTGAAAATTATTGAACGTATTGAAGCACGCGTGGCTCGTGATAAATATCTCGGCACAAACGAACTGAATAGAATTTTACGTGAAGAAATCGCTGAGTTATTAGCAGAAAATGATAACGATAAGCTTATTTCCGGGTTTGACTTCCCAAGGCAGGATAAACCTTATGTCATTCTTGTGGTAGGTGTTAATGGTGTTGGAAAAACTACAACGATCGGCAAGCTGGCCCACCAGTATAAAGCTGCAGGTAAAAAAGTTGTGCTTGGTGCTGCTGATACTTTCCGTGCCGCTGCTGTTGACCAGCTGATTATCTGGTCGCAAAGGGCAGAGGTGGAAATTGTCAGCCAGGGTATGGATGCTGATCCCGCTTCAGTGGCTTATGATACGCTTAGCTCTGCAACAGCAAGTGGTGCTGATGTGGTAATTGTTGATACTGCCGGACGCTTGCACAACAAAGTAAACCTCATGAATGAGCTCTCGAAGATTAAAAAGGTGATGCAAAAAGTTATTCCCGATGCTCCCCATGAAATTTTACTTATTCTGGATGCTTCAACAGGTCAAAATGCGATTGAACAAGCCAAACAATTTACTGCTGCGACTGAAGTCAATGCTTTGGCTCTGACAAAACTCGATGGTACTGCCAAAGGTGGAGTCGCAATTGGTATCTCTGATCAATTTAAAGTTCCCGTAAAATATATTGGCATCGGTGAAAAAATATCAGACTTACAAATATTTGATAAAGAACAATTTGTACTCTCCCTCTTCGGTGAATAATCCAGTGCCGGGAGCCTTGCTTCTATGAAAGGAAAACTTGTACAAGGTGAATACTACGACTTTAGAGTTATTAAAAAGGTCGCTCTTGGGGATTCTTCCCAATTTTGGGTTCTTGAGGATCCTTTTGGTTTCCGCCACATGCTAGATGCTTCCTATTATAAAAAATATCACATCGCTCCGGAAATTGTTTTACGCTGTAAAGTAGACAAAATTAATTGTACGGGAAAAATATTCCTCGAACCACCGCACCCGTTTTATTCTGTGGGTGATGTGTGCTCTTTTCCTGTTATTGGCATTTCTCATATAGAGAATTGTTTTATCGTTACCGTTGAAGATAAACTGGGATTCAGACACACAGTAAGTCTGAAACATAACGTTGGAGAAGCTGTTGATCTTCGCATAGCAAGGATCAAAAAGGGAAAATTATATCTTTCTGATTCCCGGGATACTGACGAATGTTGGTTTACCGAGGGGAATGTGTATTCCTTTTATGTAGCTGACATAAAAGATGCGGAAGGTTGTGGTGTGTGTTTTTATCTAAGAGATAATGCAGACAGAATTCATCTTTTACCAACGAAAAACTATTTGCATTATGGGATTAGTGCTGATACCCATATCCGCTGTAATGTCATTAAACAGAGTGCTGATGGGCAAACTACCCTGGAACCGCTAAATCCCGCATATGTTCCCGGAAAAAGATACTTGTTCCCATACAGCGATTTCCACTTTAAAATTAGCTATAACGGCAGAAAAGAATATGTTTTAACGGTTAAAGATTGTTGGGGGCACGCAATTGATGTTGTTACTGATGTTTCTTCCTCTGATGTCTTTAAAAAATCAGGATTGATTGACTGCGAAGTAGATGTTATCAAGAAAGGCAGACTATATCTCACCGATCCACAGCCTGTTAACACTCATTAACAGAGCTTAACAGACCATTAACCGTTTTACAAGAGCGATTCATATAGCTTTGTCATGTAACAAAAAAATAAAGCGTATGAAAAAGTTATTTCCAATTATTCTTACTACTATTTCACTTTTGGTTTTCACTGGAATATCAATCGCTCAGGAAAATGAAAAGGAGGCTCGCATTAAAGTAATAACCATAAAAAATGGTGAAAAGATGGTTCTTGATACAACCATTCATAATGAGCATTTTGAAGTTGAGGAGATTCTCGAAAGCCTGGGACTTGAAGATGAGATTGAAATCACTATGGACATTGAAGTAGATGGCAATGAGGATCATATTGTATATACAACAGAAAGTGATATCAAAGTAGATGCAAAAGCCATAGTACTGCGAGCGGACCATTCAACGGGCGAAAAACCTAAAATTATCAGTATTCAGCTTGATTCAGAAAAGGAAATTCGATTTGATGATCTGGAAGAATTTATTACCATGAAAATAACTGCTGACCTTGAAGATTTAGAAGATGGCTTAGAGGAATGTGAAAAAGAAATTATGGTAACCATTGATGCTATGTCGGACGACCTGGCCTATTGGAAAACGGTGGATGGTGATAGCCTTGTAATGACGATCAAAGCAAATATGGATGATTTTTCGAAAGAACTTGAAGGTATGGACATCGATCTCTCGGTTCTTAAGAACCTCGACAAAGATATCTTCGTACATGGTATGCCACAGGATATAAAATTCTACGGGAATAGTCATGCCGCATCGACAACTGAAATCAGTGACCTTACTGAGCAACAATGGGAATATTTTAAGGAGTGGGGCTATTCGAAATGCAGAGAAACATTTACCCCTATGAATCTGCGCATTAATTCAATACGCGGCCGGAGTGGTCTCGGAATCAGCTTTAATGTTATTCCTGATCAAACATATAAGGTAATCTTACTCAACGAAGATCTTACACCATTATTGGATGAAGAGTTTAAGCTAAAGGCAGGTTCGTATAAGCGAAATGTGGATATTTCATCGGATCACAATAAATTTTACATCCAAATTGTTAAAGGCAAATCATGTTATACAAAATGCATTAATATCTTTTAGCTGCTGATTTATAACAACATACATACCGTTTTTGATAATTATCCCTGGTATATGCATTCATGCTGCATCAGGGATTTTTTTATGAATATTGATTCACCGTGGTAGTTTAAAATGTTTTGGTATTTTTGCTGTTCATAAAAAATGAAAGCATGAGTTTTAGAATTATTGTAATGGCGAAGCAGGTGCCTGACACACGAAACGTGGGTAAGGATGCAATGAAAGCCGATGGAACAGTAAATCGAGGGGTGCTTCCGGCGATTTATAATCCGGAAGACCTTAATGCCCTGGAATTTGCCCTTAAAATCAAAGATCAGATTCAGGATGCAGAAATAGTAGTACTGACAATGGGACCCTCCCGTGCAGCAGGAATAATTCGTGAAGCCATTTACCGTGGTGCAGACAGAGGTATCTTGTTAACAGACCGTCGTTTTGCCGGTTCTGATACCCTGGCAACATCCTATGCATTATCAATGGCAATACGAAATCTGGAACCTTATGATATTGTTATTGCAGGGCGACAGGCCATTGATGGAGATACTGCTCAGGTAGGGCCTCAAACAGCAGAGAAACTACATCTTCCCCAAATAACCTATGCCGAAAATCTGGAAGAGATAACAACGGAACATATTACCGTCAAACGGCGCCTTGAACGGGGCGTTGAAACAGTGAAATGTAATCTCCCGGCACTGATAACGGTTAATGCCTCAGCTGAAGAGTGCCGCCCCAGGCATGCACAACGTCTTATGCAGTTTAAACATGCAAGAACCGTTACTGAATTGCAGGAAGAAACCCGTGACTATACCGAGCTTTTCGATCAACGCCCTTATCTTTCTATTGAAGAGTGGTCGGTGGATGATGTGAACGCTGATGTGGATAAACTGGGCCTTAGCGGTTCTCCTACCAAAGTTAAGAAAATTGAAAATGTCGTCTTTAAAGCGAAAGAAACTAAGGTGTTGACTGATAGCAATGACGATATTGATGCAATGATGAAAGACCTTATCGACAGCCATGTTCTGGGTTAACCTGTTATCTTAAATCGAATTTATTATGCAAAATATATTAGTATATTGTGAGATTACCGAAGAAGGTAATATTGCTGATGTAAGTCTTGAACTGCTATCCAAAGGCAGAAAGCTTGCTGAAGAACAGAAAGTACACCTGGATGCTGTGCTTATTGGTATCAATACGGAAGCGTTATTTGATGTATGTGGAAATTACGGTGTTTCAACTGTTTATGTTGCCAATGACAACCGGCTGTTCCCTTTTACGACACAGCCTCATGCTGCAATTATGGCGCATGTATGCCGTAAGTCCGACCCTCAAATCGCACTTGTCGGGGCGTCTCCTGTTGGCCGTGATCTTGCTCCACGAGTTGCTTCCGATTTAAAATGTGGCCTGACAGCAGACTGTACCAGCCTGGTATACGGTGAGCATTATGATAAAAAAAGTGATACGCAATATGATAATCTGTTGTATCAGATTCGCCCTGCTTTTGGGGGTAACATTATTGCTACCATCATTAATCCTGATACCCGACCACAAATGGCAACGGTAAGGGAAGGTGTTATGAAAAATGAACCCGCCGAAACACCATCCATACCTGAGGTAGTAAATCTTGTCGTAGATGATATTGTTGATCCTGCTGATTTTGCTATTGAAATTATCGAACGTCATATAGAACCACCGAAAGTAGATATCAAAAAATCGTCTGTTATCATTGCCGGAGGGTATGGCGTTGGTTCCCGTGAGGCTTTTGACAAACTATTTGAACTAGCCGGTATCCTTGGTGGAGAAGTGGGTGCTTCCCGTGCGGCTGTTGATGCAGGATTTGTGGATCATGAACGACAGGTGGGCCAGACAGGTGTAACAGTGCGGCCCAAATTGTATATTGGCTTTGGGATCTCCGGAGCTGTTCAACATCGTGCCGGTATGGATCAAAGTGCTAAAATCATCTCTGTAAATACCGACCCGAATGCTCCATTGAATCAAATTGCCGATTATAGCATCGTTGGAAAGGCTGAAGATATTATTCCTAAGATGATTCGCTATTTTAGAGCAAACTCCAAGTAATGTCATGAATTAAAACCATTGAAAATGAATTTTTTTACTGATAATAAAAACCTGCTTTTTCACCTTCAACACCCGCTAATGGAGAAGATTGTAAGGCTGAAAGAGAATGATTACACTGAAAAGGAGGCTTATCCACATGCTCCACTGGATTATGAGGATGCAATGGATTCCTATGAAAAAGTTCTGGATATTATTGGAGGAATCGCGGGCGATACTATTGCTCCCAATGCCGAATCGGTTGATGCGGAAGGTCCTGAATTAATTAATAGTGGTGTTAAATATGCACGAGGCACACAGGAAAATCATGATAAACTCACCCAGGCAGGTGTTGTCGGACTAAGTTTACCACGTAAATACAACGGGCTTAACTTTTCCATTGTACCTTATGTAATGTCGGCAGAAATTGTAAGCCGTGCGGATGCCGGTTTTGCAAATATCTGGGGGCTTCAGGATTGTGCTGAAACATTGCATGAATTTGGTTCCGACGAAATAAAGGAAAAGTATCTCCCGCGGTTTAATCAGGGGGCAACAGCAGCAATGGATCTTACAGAACCAGATGCAGGCTCCGACCTTCAGGCAGTGCAGCTGAAGGCAGAATACAGCGAGGAAAAAGGAACCTGGCTTCTCAATGGTGTTAAACGTTTTATTACTAATGGCGATGCTGATGTTTCGCTGGTTCTCGCCCGTAGCGAAGAGGGAACAACCGATGCCCGTGGTTTGTCGCTTTTTGTTTACGATAAAGCCCATCAGGCTGTTTCTGTCCGTCGTATTGAAAACAAACTCGGAATTAAGGGTAGCCCGACATGCGAGCTTGTTTTTAAAAATGCACCGGCAGAACTTGTTGGTGACAGAAAACTGGGGCTTATCAAATATGTCATGGCATTAATGAACTCTGCTCGTCTGGGTGTCGGTGCCCAATCGGTTGGAATTGCTGAGGCTGCCTACAGGGAGGCGCTTGCTTATGCAAAAGAACGCGAGCAGTTTGGAAAAGCAATTATCCAATATCCTGCTGTGTATGAGATGATTACCATGATGAAGGTAAAAACTGATGCCGCTCGGGCATTGCTCTATGAAACAAGTCGTATGGTGGATGTATATAAAACCTATGGCTTTGTGCAGGAAGAAAGAAAACTCTTGCCGGAAGAGCGGAAGGAAATGAAATATTATCAGAAAAATGCGGATGTATTTACACCGTTGCTGAAATTGTTCGCTTCAGAATATTGTAACCAGGTTGCTTATGATGCATTACAGGTGCATGGCGGATCCGGTTACATGAAAGATTACCCGGTAGAACGCATATACCGTGATGCCCGTATCACAAATATTTATGAAGGAACTTCTCAGCTTCAGGTTGTTGCTGCTATTCGTGGCGTTACCAATGGTGCTTTCCTGAAAAAAATGCACGAATATGCAGAAATACCGGTGAAACCTGAACTTGAATATCTGAGCAGGACACTGCAAAAGATGACCGCTCAGTATGAAAAAACCGTTGCCAAAGTTCTGGAACATGCCCAGGAAATGGAAGATTACCTGACTTTCATGTCGCGCCGACTGGTAGAAATGGCGGGTAATATCATTATTGGATATGTGTTAATGCTCGATACAAACAGGGGAGGGGATTATTTGAAATCCACTGATATATTTATTCGTAAAGCAAAAGCTGATAATATTTCGTCAGTAAGCTTTATCAATAATTTCCAACCAAAAGATCTGGATGATTTCAGACAGTAAAAATGTAAACTCCGAATAAAAAATGGCGGATAATCCATAGTGGTTACCCGCCATTTTTTATTTCAAACAGATTTATGCTTCAGCAATGGTATCTTCAGGTTCTTCAAGCGATTTTGACGGTACAGCAAAAGATACTTTCAATTCCTGCATATCATCTTCGTAATCAGCATTTATAATTGTCCCTGGTTGAAGTGTTGCTTTAATCATTTCTTCAGCCAGAGGATCCTCGACATACTTCTGAATAGCACGTTTTAACGGACGTGCTCCAAATTGGCTGTCCCAGCCTTTCTCAACAATAAAATCTTTGGCTTTTTCAGTAACATTAAGAGTGAATCCCAGACCGCTGACGCGCGAAAGAAGGTGAGCTAATTCGATATCAATAATCTGATGAATGGATTTACGCTGAAGTTCCTCAAAGATAACAACGTCATCAATACGATTCAGAAATTCCGGAGCAAAGGATTTTTTCAATGCATTTTCGATAACCGAACGGGCATGATCTTTACTTGCAGCCTGTTTGGCCGTAGTATTAAATCCAACCCCTTTACCAAAGTCTTTCAACTGGCGTGAACCGATATTGGAGGTCATAATGATAATCGTGTTTTTGAAATCCACTTTACGACCCAGGCTGTCGGTCAGAACACCGTCGTCGAGAACCTGCAGCATAAGATGGAAAATATCGGGATGTGCTTTTTCAATTTCATCCAACAACACGATAGAGTAGGGCTTTCGGCGCACTTTTTCAGTCAGCTGGCCACCTTCTTCATAACCCACATATCCCGGAGGCGCTCCTACGAGGCGTGAGACAGCAAATTTCTCCATATATTCACTCATATCAATGCGTACCAACGCATCCTGAGAATCAAAAAGGTATTCAGAAAGCACCTTTGCAAGGTGAGTTTTTCCAACGCCTGTCGGGCCCAGAAAAATAAAGGTTCCGATAGGTTTATTAGGATCTTTAAGGCCGGCACGGTTACGGCGGATAGCTTTAACAACTTTTTTTATGGCATCATCCTGCCCGATAACTTCATTTTGAAGTTCATTTTCCATATTAATCAGCCGATTGCTTTCATTTTCTGCAATACGCTGAACCGGAACACCTGTCATCATGGCAACAACTTCTGCCACATTTTCCTCACTGACTGTTTCCCGATGAATTTTTGAATCTTCTTCCCATCGTTTTTTTGCCAGTGAAAGGTCTTCCTGAAGTTTACGTTCAATATCACGATAGCCGGCAGCTTCTTCAAATTTTTGAGCTTTAATCGCCTGTGTTTTATTCAAGCGGGTTTCCTCAATGGCATTTTCGATATTAATAATTTCCGGAGGAACATTAATATTTTTAATATGAACACGGGCTCCGGCTTCATCCAATGCATCAATAGCCTTATCCGGAAGATAACGATCGCTTATGTAACGTGTTGTAAGCGCGACACAGGAATCAATAGCCTCATCGGTATAAGAAACCAGATGATGGTCTTCATATTTTTCCTTGATATTATTGAGTATTTCCACCGTTTCTTCAGGAGTGGTAGGTTCAACAAGAACTTTCTGAAAACGGCGTTCCAGCGCACCATCCTTTTCAATATGCTGACGGTATTCATCAAGTGTCGTTGCTCCGATGCATTGTATTTCACCACGTGCAAGTGCAGGTTTAAAAATATTTGAAGCATCCAGACTACCACTGGCGTTACCAGCTCCCACGATAGTATGAATTTCATCAATAAACAGAATAATGTCGGGATTTTTCTCCAGTTCATTTAACACAGCCTTCAGGCGTTCTTCGAATTGACCGCGATATTTGGTTCCTGCAACAACAGATGCCAGGTCGAGTGTGTAAATTCGTTTATTAAACAATGCTCTGGAAACCTGACGGCTGACAATACGCAACGCCAGGCCTTCCGCAATAGCGGATTTACCGACACCGGGTTCCCCAATCAGAATCGGGTTGTTCTTTTTTCTTCTGCTAAGAATCTGAGCAATGCGTTCAAGCTCTTTATCTCTTCCAACAATGGGGTCAAGCTGATTATTCTCAGCTGACTTTGTGATATCCCGGCCAAAATTATCCAGCACCGGTGTATCCTTTCGTGACGAATCTTTTGATCGTTTTGTCCTGCCGCCTGATGAACTTCCGTATGATTCATCAGCAGGGTCCTCCGTCATGTCATCGGGGAATTCATTTTTAACCGGATCATCCTGAGAAAAACGATAATCCTGCGAGGATGGTTTTCCGGATGTTGTTGCAATCACTTCATCTTTAACTGCATCGTAGTTAAGGCCATACTTTGAAAGTGACGAGGATACTATATTGTTACTATCTTTAAGAATAGCAAGCAAAAGGTGTTCAGTACCAATTATTTCACTATTAAAAGTACGTGCTTCGAGGTACGTTAATTTGAGGGCTCTTTCTGCCTGTTTTATTAGTGGCAGGTTGTCTCTGTCAATCGAACCTTTATCATTCATATTACCGGCAACAGCCGATTCAATATGTTTACGGATCTCTGGCATATCCACACCCAGGTAGTTAAGTATTTGGATCGCAACGCCTCCGCCATCTCTGATCATTCCCAGAAAAAGGTGTTCTACTCCAATATAGCCATTTTTCAGGCGTATTGCCTCTTCACGGCTATAGGAAATAACATCTTTTACGCGTTGTGAAAATTTTGCTTCCATATATTCATTATTGTTTTAAATCTGAACAAAAAATACGTCTGATAGTTTGACAATACATCAAATTTTCTAAGCAGCCCGCTTTGATTATCAAATATAATACCAAACCAGAAATATGGTAATTTTGAGGCATGGTTTTATCAACAAATAAGTGTTAGTAATATATGTGTTCAGTGAATGTTGTATGAAAGGGATATTTTTGTAAATTCGTCTTCTATGTATGGCTTTTTTAAGCCCCTGTAAATGAATGAATTAAAGGAAAAGATATGCAAGATAGAGAGCGGATCGTAAAGGTTAACATCGAAAATCAGATGAAATCGGCTTATATCGATTACTCCATGAGTGTAATTGTTAGCCGTGCCTTGCCGGATGTGCGTGACGGAATGAAGCCAGTACACCGCAGAATACTATTCGGGATGGCTGAACTGGGGATCTCTTCAGGGAAACCCTATAAAAAATCAGCAAGGATCGTTGGAGAGGTGCTGGGTAAATATCACCCTCATGGTGATACCGCAGTATATGATGCCATGGTTCGTATGGCTCAGGAATGGTCATTAAGATATCCATTGGTCGACGGCCAGGGAAACTTTGGCTCAATTGACGGTGACAGCCCGGCGGCAATGCGTTATACTGAAGCCAGGCTTCAGAAAATAGCTGAAGAAATGCTCGCAGATATCAATAAAGATACCGTTGATTTCCAGCTCAATTTCGACGATTCGCTGAAGGAACCAACCGTACTGCCATCAAGAATTCCTCAGCTATTGGTTAATGGTGCCTCCGGTATTGCCGTAGGTATGGCCACAAATATGCCTCCCCACAACCTTTCCGAAGTAGTGGATGGTACTATCGCTTATATCGATGACACAGATATCGATATTGCCGGTTTGATGAAGTTTATTAAAGCCCCCGATTTCCCCACCGGAGGAATAATTTACGGCTATGAAGGCGTAAAAGATGCTTATGAAACCGGTCGTGGTCGTGTTGTTATGAGGGGAGAAGCTAAAGTGGAAGAAAACAACCATGGCAGGGAAACAATCATCGTGACTTCTATTCCCTATCAGGTGAATAAAGCGGAAATGATCAAAAAAACCGCAGACCTGGTAAATGAAAAGAAAATTGAAGGTATCTCTGATATTCGTGATGAAAGTGACCGAAACGGATTACGAATCGTTTACGAACTTAAAAAAGACGCAATCTCAAATGTAGTTCTAAACAAACTGTATCAATATACAGCATTACAAACATCATTCTCGGTCAATAATATTGCCCTTGTTAATGGCCGGCCAATGCTGCTGAACCTCAAACAGCTGATTAAGTACTTTGTGGAACACCGCCATGAGGTTGTCGTCAGAAGAACGCAATACGAATTAAAGGAAGCTGAAAAGCGTGCTCATATTCTTGAGGGTTTACTCATTGCTTTAGATAACCTGGATGAAATAATCAAGCTTATCCGTGCCAGTAAAACACCTGAAGAGGCAAGAACAGGGCTTATAACCCGATTTAGCCTTTCTGAAATACAGGCCAGAGCAATTCTTGATATGCGCCTGCAGAAGCTCACAGGCCTGGAGCAGGATAAAATCAGAGCTGAGTATGATGAGTTAATGAAGCTGATCGCTGAATTGAAAGAAATTCTTGAAAGTAAAGAGCGCAGAATGCAGATAATCAAGGATGAACTGCTGGAGGTAAAAGAAAAATATGGTGATGAATCGCGCTCACAAATTGAATATTCTGCTCAGGATTTCCGCATTGAAGATATTATCGCTGATGAAGATGTTGTGATAACGATTTCTCATCTTGGATATATAAAACGTACGCCACTGGCCGAATACCGCCGACAGGGCAGGGGAGGCATCGGAGCACGCGGATCTTCAATCCGTGGAGATGACTTTGTGGAATACCTCTTTGTTGCTTCCATGCATAATTATATGCTTTTCTTTACGGAAAAAGGGAAATGCTTCTGGCTTCGGGTATTCGAAATCCCTGAAGGTGGAAAATCATCCAAAGGAAGAGCGATACAAAATGTTATCAGTATTCCTCCCGATGACCGCGTAAAAGCATTTATTAATCTTAAAGATATTAAAGATCAGGATTATATAAATAATAACAACATTATCCTTTGTACTAAAAAAGGTGTTATCAAAAAAACTTCACTGGAAGCTTATTCCCGCCCAAGGCAAAGTGGTATCAATGCAATTACCATTCGTGAAGGGGATGAACTCCTGCAAGCCAGAATGACAGATGGTAATTATGAAGTCCTCATGGCGCTCAGAAGTGGCAGGGCAATTCGCTTCCATGAAAGTAATGTTCGTGCTATGGGGCGTAATGCCTCCGGGGTAAGAGGAATAACACTTAATTCGCAGGAAGATGAAGTTATTGGAATGATTTGCATTAATGATTCAGAGAGCGAAGTACTTGTGGTATCAGAAAATGGTTACGGAAAACGTTCATCATTAGAAGATTACCGCGTAACCAACCGGGGTGGTAAAGGTGTGAAAACAATGAGTATCACCGAAAAAACAGGCGACTTGATTTCTATTCACAGCGTTGTTGACAGTGATGATTTAATGATCATTAACCGATCGGGGATTACAATCAGAATGGCAGTTTCCGAACTTCGGACAATGGGTCGGGCAACCCAGGGCGTACGTCTGATTCATCTTCGAGATAATGATTCCATCGCCGCTGTGACAAAAGTAGATGTTGTTGAAGATGAAACGGAAGAAACACCTGAAGACACTGAAAATAAAGATGATACATCAGAAGGCACATCCATTGAAACAACCAATACGGAAAATGGTACAGATATTGATTAGTTTGTAAGGATGTCTTACATTTGTCAAAGGTAAACGACATGATTTTTAAGAAACAAGAACATATTACGAAATTTAAATTTTTCCACATGAAAAAGTTATTTGTTGCCGCAATACTATTTTTGGCTGCGACCGTAAGTTTTGCGCAAAAAGTTGAAATCCAGAACGCTTCCAATTACCTCAGGAACGAACAACTGGGAAAAGCCCTTGAATCTGCAGATAAAGCGGTAAGCCATGAAGATACTAAAAAAGACCATAAGGCATGGTTCTATAAAGGAGCTATTTGTCTGGAAATGAATAATTTGTACAAATGGGCCAATAGCTGTGAATTGGGTATGTCACAGGAGGAAGTAGAAGCAAAAATGGCTTCTTTTGGAAACCAGTATCAGCCGGTTAAAGCTTTATCAGATAAACGTTATAAGTTTGATGATGGCACCAAAGGACGTAAACTTACCTATAAGTATGGCCTGGAGTTTATCATCAGTGCAGAAGATAAACTGGTAGAAGTGATTGAACCAACAGATGGAGCATTTGCATCAAGAAATTTACTGGCAGAAGCAGAAGAAGCTTTAATGAATTCCCTGGAATTCAATGTCGATGATAATGACCTTAAACAAAAGGCCCTTGGTAACATGGGTGTTATCTATGATAATGTGTTTAATACTGCAGTTGCTAAATATAACGAAGAAGCTTACCTTGAAGCTGCTTCAGCATTTGAAAAAGCGTATGACATTCTTGGAAAATTGGGTACTGTAGATTCATCATCATTAAGTAATGCAAACCTTGCATATAAACTTGCAGTTCAGAACTATATTGAGAATGAAAAATACAATGAAGCACTGGAAGTAATTAATGTTGCGAAAGAGAAATTCCCCAAAGATGTAGATCTTATCATTAATGAGGCTAATATTTATCTTAAACTTGAGAATAATGCAAAAACTGTTGAACTTCTTGAATACCTGATGGATATAGAAAAAGATAACGCTACAATTTTCTATGCTGCCGGAGTATCCTATGATGTTCTCGAAGATTTTGATAAAGCTGCCTCAGCTTATAAAAGAGCTATAGAACTTGATCCCAATTACTTTGATGCCAACTACAACCTTGGTGCACTGTATGTTAACAAGGCTGCTGTAATACAGGAAGAGATTAATGCACTTCCTTTGGATGCAAATGATGAATATCAGGCAAAACAAACTGAGATGAAAGACTTCCTCAAGCAGGCTCTGCCATATCTTGAGAAAGCGGATGAGTTACAACCTGATGATCAATATACTTTAACATCACTTAAAGAGATCTATTCCCGTTTAAGTATGTATGACAAAGTAAAAGAAATTAATGCTCGCTTAGAGCGTTAATACTGCGAATCGTTACTTTTTTCAAGGCTGTCTGTTGCGAGCAGGCAGCCTTTTTATTTTACGAAAATCTTAATTGTGATAAGAATTCCGGAAAGGATCCGCGTTTTGATGTTGTGAATTTATTATCAATTTTTGCACACTCAATAATCATATAAAGCAAAGCTTTTGTTCTGTTTGTTTTGTCGCTTATTGAATGTACTATCAAAGCAATGTCTTAGTCGCAGAATTGAAAAATACCCGGAGATGTTGGAGTATTTTGAACTGGAAAAGATGGAAAAAACCGCAAAATCAAAACAGATGAAGGCTGTAAAAGAGCAACTCAAACAGTTGAATCTTGTATTTGAAGAGCCTGGTTCATTGATCCAGGCTTTTTTTATTAAAATAAGTCTGAATGAGATCCCATACGAATAAACCAAACCTCTTTTTTTTCAGTATCAATCCTGTAAATCAAAATCCAATCAGGTCCTATGTGAGCATCAATATTCCCAATCCATTTTCCTTTGAGTGGGTGAGGTTTGTACTTTGGAGGTAAACTCCCACTCTTTGCCAGATGATCATAGACACTTTCAAACAAATTCATTTTCTTACGCCTTTTAAGCGCTCTTTTATAGTCTCTTTTGAATTCGTTTGTGAAGTTACAGGTGAACATCTTAGCTGTTTAGTTTTTCAAAAAAATCTTTCTTGCTTTTAGTCCTTGTTCCTTTTCCATGTTCTGCGTCCATCATTGCTTTAATGGTAGTTTCATTGGGAGTATCTTCAACTTTGATATATTGATTATCAATTTTTGCATACTCCAGAATCATTTGAATAAGGGCTTTTGTTCTGTTTGTACTGTCGCTGATTGTTATCGTGTATGTTGCCATGATTGCCTCTTTTTTTTGTTCCCTACAAAAATACAACTTTTTCAATAATCGGTGCTATCGTGGAAAATCGCAAGGAATTGCAAGAAATAGCCAACCCATATGATTCCACTGTCCTGTCCTTGTAACTCAAAAACGAAAATTTACTATGAAGTTTACAGCCGCATCATTGAAAAGCATTCACACACTGGTAAGGATTCCACTGGTGATTGTGATCATTATGTTTGCTGATACCTACTTTATCGGTGCCAACATTTGATTTTTGAATGGAAATACTTTGTCTGTCCGTCCCAGGCCAAAGTGATTGAGAATTGACGTCTTTTTGTGTAGACGGATGTATTATCCGGTAAGTTGTACTGAATCAGCTTAATTTCTTTCATAATACAAATTTAGTTTACTATTTTTTTACAACAAAATATAACACGCTGATTACCAGTGTTTACCCGCTATATATTTGTCCGATAATTTGTATTATGTTAAGTTTATTATTTGAGACATGCCCTACTTTATAAAATTCAGAATTTATGTCATTGTTAGAAATAAAGTAATTCAAGGATGACATACACCAGCGGTAATGAAAAGATGCTTAGTAGTGTACTTAAAAAGAAATTTTTAACAGCTGTGTCGGTGTCTGCATTGTAAATCCTGGAAATAATCATCATCATGGCAAATCCAGGTGTTGATGCCTGCATAAGCACACACATCCTTGCAGTGTCGCTAATCTGAAAAAATGGAATATTTCCCGCCAGAAAAATTAATAACCCGGAAATCATGGGTACAAATAACAGTTTATTAAAACTATAAACCCATGCCGATTTGTCGGTCACAATACTTTTAAAACGAATTTCTGAGAATTTAAGGCCGATAAATATCATAGCCAATGGTGAAGTTGCAGACCCGAGCCGGCCGATGCTTCCGGTAATAATATCAGGGAAGCTGACCCCTGCAATCAAAAAACCAAGGCCAATCAATAATGCAATGGTATTGATATTTATGAGCTTTTTCAGGTTATCCAAAGGATGTTTTTTATGGCTCTTATCCAGAAACATTACACCTATGGTCCACATAATAATATTACTTGCAAAGTTATAAAGGGCAGCATATAAGAGGCCTTCTCCACCGGGAAACAGTGCATCAAGTAAAGGAAAGCCAATGAAAATAGTATTCCCTTTAAAGGTGTGGATTATATGGATAACTGATTTTCTTTCAGAAAGTTTCAATATTCTGGAGCTGGTATATCCAATCAGCATCTGCAAACCATGGATCAAGGCAGAAAAGATAATTACCCCAATACCGTTTTTCCATATTTCCGGAGTCATATCCATTCCGGTTATTGACGTAAGAAGCAAACAGGGTAACGTGATATTGAATACAAGTTTGGCGATTACATCGTCCGACCCTTTGCCCAGGATTCTTGTTTTGCCACCTGTGAATCCTGCAGCAATCATAATAAAGAGCAGCAAAATCTGATGAAAAACGGGATATATCTCCATTATAAAGAGTTGATTTTCAGTTAAAAAACACAATAATGCCCTTTTTATCAGCATCTTTGTAATGCAAATATAGATTTAAATCATCAGAATACATTATGCGATTGGGCGGTATCTCATTCTCTTTTATATCTGAAGTGCTCCTCCCCTTTCTCTAAAACAGCTAAACTAACTGATTTCCAGAGGTATGAGTTGGTCTGAAACCAATTATTGCTAAACGAGTTACTCTTGTGGTACGAGAGGCCTTTTCCTACACGGTTTACAAATAGTTTTACTGCATTTATGAACGAAATATGATTTGTTTCCTTCTGCTGCTGTACAAGGATATTTTTGGATGGCATTTCATTCCCGGATACTGTCAGTCGGCCCAGGAGCATTGAGGCGGCATTGAACGACAATCCTGCTTTTGAAATTATACTTTTGAGGTGATCCAATGCTTTAAAGGCTAGTAAACGAGAGTATCTTAAGCTATTAAACCGGATTCCCTGGTGTTGTGATTGTACGGATTTGAATTCCCAAACCGCATTCTTATCCATATAACGGGCATTGGTCTCCACGATATACGAGGGTTCATTAAAGCCTTCTTCAATTTGGTCAGGATCCATATCGAAGATCATTACACCATATTTATAAATAATCTCTCCGAACTCATCACTTTTATTAATAACCGACCTTTTAAATGCATTAATATAGGGTGCAAGAACCTTGTGTACGCGCTTTACGCTTCTGTAAAGTGATCGCAATACAGTTGCTGAAGCACTACATGCTTTTTTATATAGCACCAATAGAATGCGCTTAAATTTTTTAATAAATGATTGCTTAAAACCGGGCTTTTTAAACATAATACTTAGAAGGATTTATGATTAATAAATACGAAGTCAGAGACAAAATTACATTCTCAAAACACTGTAAATCAACATTATTAAGATTAATCTTTTTAAAGATTTTCCTTTTAAGCGGTATTTAAGTCACTAATATTTTTCTTTTATCTGTTATATGAATTCCTGTTTGGCTTAAAAATAAATTAAGCATACAGCTAATATTTGTTAAAAAAATACATTATCTTTGTAGAAGCCAATTCGACGAGAAACATGACAGGAATAGCAGGAGATACAAATTTTGCCACAACGATATTACCCAGGTTATGCCGGTTTATCCCCGGCCTGGAAAAGGCTGTCCTGTTTTTCCGCAGTATCGAAAACGATAAAATTGCTGCCGCGTATACGGATAGACGCAATCGTTATGAGACCGCTGAATTACCCAACCAAACAAAAATGGATCATATCCGGGCAATGCGGAAGCGTTCGCAGCCCTGGGAGTGGTTTGATCTGAGTCAGCTAAATTTTGAGATAAATAGTTATAATCCGGAAGGGCAAACATTAATGACAGCGCTTTCCGAGAGTGTATTACTATTGCGTCTGCCTACCCCTGTTGCAACGGATTATGATTTACTGTTTTTATATTTTATTCGTGGAGTGAGCACCCTGGGGAATACAGGCGAAGAAGAGGTGATATACAAGCAGACCAAAGTGGCTATGGGCTCATTGCTGGCAGGTGTGTTTAATGAAATGTACCAGGATGAAAAAGATCGTCGGGAACATCATAAAATGCTCATGAATCTGGTTGGCAATGTAACGAAGGAAATCGAGCACCTGCAAAAACGCCTGACCATTACTGAGACATCAGCACAGGAGCGTATATTCAGGTATTGTAGCTTTCTGCTGACCAGAGAGTCACAGGAGTATGTACGTCCGATGCGCTATCATGAATCCGCACAGCACAAGCTAATGCATTATTCCGGAGATCTGGATCAATTGGAAAACATTATTCATCGGGCAGTATTTTTCGCTGCGAATCTTACAGAGTCGCCCGGAGACCCTGTCATTATCATGGATTTTCATATCCAGTATGGACAAGAGGCCGAATTGCATGAGGATGTTAAATTAGTATCCATTCAAAATCTGAACGAAGCGGAGGAATACCTTAATAAGCTGGAAAAAGCGGCATCAATAGTTTATGTTTCAGGGAGTAAATTAACCGGAACCTCTCTGGGTAATGTGATGCATCCAACAGTAACAGCGTCTGCCATATCACAGTGGCTTTCCCGTTATGGAAATCAGATGACCCAATTACTGTCAGGTTATCCTGATAAGTGGCGATTGATACGGGAATATTTTCAGCCATTACGCAAAAAGCTGGAAGCAAATATGCAGAATATGCGCCCGAAAGGTTCAAACGATGCTGCAGGGGGTTAAAGAAAGATGCTTATTCCGGCAGAGACAACCATATAGCGAAATTTCATATTAAAAAAATGTTGCTGCTCACCCAGTCCCACCTGTGGGTTTCCTATTTCATCGTGTAATATTCCTGATTCGTTGGAAGTATAAGCGACCGATTGATTAGATTCAGAATAATCCCAGCCAATATTCAGGCTCCAGTCGCTGGAGGGTTTTATTCTGGCTCCAAGTCCAATCATGTATCCAAACTGCCAGTCGTTTGCAGCATAATGTTCTTCTTTCCAGTCATCGATTAATGTTTGGCCCTGAAATTCATATTCATTGTAATAAGAAAAGCTGAATTCGGGTATGGAAATAAAATGGGGTCCATAGAGTGCTTTTCCATTTATCTGAAGCCATGGGAAGAGGCTCATTGTTGTGTAAATGCCGGCCATTGCAGTGATAATGGTGTAATTGCCTGAAACATCGGCCGAGAAGGTGGCATCTTCAGGTATTCCGCCGAATGAATATTCCTGAAAATCGGAGATATTCATAAAATGACGGTTATATCCTGCACGTATTCCAAACCCAAAAAAGCGACTGAATTTTGCTCCTTCGGCAAATACACCGACGCCCGGGAGGGCAAAGCCATCACTTCCAGTACCTGAGGAGCCATATAATCCGGCAGGAATACTTAAACCCCCTCCCGCTGCGATAAAGGATTTTGAGCCTTCATCATCGTTGTATACATTAACATCCTGGGCCCTGGCAGAAATAACCAGCAGAAATACTGACAACCCTGTCACCAGGAGATATCGTAGATTCATTTTATAATGTTTTTTCAAAACTAATAATTATTTCAGCTGCTTTCTATTTTCTGCCTGGTTTAATATTCTTTTTAGACGCATTATGCATATAATTTCCTGTCACAAACAGTACAACAAGCCCACCAATCGCAAAATATAGCCAAACAGGTATTGGTACCGGATCTCCTCCTGCATAGCTATGGAGCCCTGATAAATAATAATTCACACCAAAATAGGTCATTAAAATACTAAAAAAGGCCACCACCGACATTACATTGAAGATATACCTGCTTTTAAGGCCGGGAATATATTTCATATGAATCACAAAGGAATAAACAAAAATTGTAATTAGCGCCCATGTTTCTTTTGGATCCCAGCCCCAATATCTTCCCCATGAAACATTTGCCCAAATAGCTCCGAGGAAAGTCCCGATTGTGAGCATATATAGTCCGGGGATCATAATCACCTCTGATATGGTCGTTAATCTGTTTATGGCATTGTCGATATTCGTTTTAACGGTAGTACCTGAAGCAATCTGAAGGATAATTGCCGACAAGCCAATAATGGCTGAGAGCCCGAGAAATCCATAACTTGAGGTGATCACCGAGACATGTATTGTCAGCCATACTGATTTCAGCACCGGAACCAGGTTTGATATCTGGGGATTCATCCATGACAGATGAGCAACCATTAGTACCATAGCGGTCAGCACTGATGTGGACCAAAGTGCAAATGGCTCACGTTTATAAAACAATATACCGGCAAGCATTGCCGACCAGGCCATAAAAACGAGAGATTCATAACCATTACTCCAGGGAGCATGCCCGGAGATATACCATCGTAATCCAAGTGCTCCGGTATGAATAGCAAAAGCTACTGCCAGGTGAATAAAACCTACTTTACTCATCCAGCTATACCGTTTGAATGGCTTTGCAACATTTACTATAAAAACGATAATCATAAAAAAACCAAAAAGGCTGTAAAAGCGCCATAAACGGTTAAATACATCCACCTTGTTGGAAAATATCTCTGCATTAATTTTTCTTTCGGGTATAATATCCGATCCGGCATTGGCAACCTGAAATTGCTTAATGTCTTCAAGTATGGTTGTTGCCCTGACACTGTTTCTGCTCATCAGTGCTTCTGCCAGTTCTGACTCTGTGTTGGCAATATAAATGGAATCATGCTGCGATAATCCTGTCAGATTATGTGAAGATGCGAGCCATACCGAGCTACCCTCCTGCTCTACCGGATATAGTTTTATATAGCGATTGGTAAGAATCAGGTAAAGCACATTGAGTCTTTCATCAATTTTTATTACCTCACGATCGTATTTTGTCCGGTAATTGGCTTTTTTATTGTAGGCGTCTTCTATATCCTTGCTAAGTCTGTAATTACCTGTTTCAGAATCAACGATATCATTAAATGAGGCATATGAAGCATTAAGGCCCAGGCGTTGTTTAAGATCTTCAAATTTTACTTTAAGAATTTTCTGATTCATCCATGTTTGAGGATTTGCAATCATGGAAAGGATCACCTGGTCAGAAGTCATACCATTATAATGGTTTTTGCCATAGAGGGTTCGTAATACTTCATCGGTGAGAGTATTAACGGGCATCAGACGGCCATTAGCGCCCAATACCTGTAGCTTTCCGAATTGGTTGGCAATATCTTTATCAGGGGTTATGGTCTTTTCCTGTGCAGCAACAGTTATTCCACTGAAAATTAATGCAATAAAAAGAATAGCTTTTACGGTTTTTTGTGATGCCAGTGATTTAAGCTGCGTTCTGAAACGGCTTTTTTTATCAACCAGAGCCCATAGCATACCAAATATCATCAAAAAATAACCGATATAGGTAAGTGTAGTCCCTATTCTGTCTTTTCGCACCGATAAAATTGTTCCTTTTTCATCCTGATCAAAGGAACTCTGATAAAACCGATAGCCATTATATTTAAGGATATTATTCATATATATTTCAAATGGGAAGGAGACATTTTTGTTTTGATCGTCAAGAGTAACCATACTCCGGTATTCTGAAGGGCTTTGCGAGCCGGGATAACGTTCTATGTGAAAATTTTCCAGACAGACAGAGAAAGGCAATGAAAGTGTTGCCGGCTGCCATGTGGCTTTAATTTTCATATCATTATATATAAAAACATTTGGATCCATTGCAACTTCAGACTTTGGAACAGGGAAGAATAAAACCTGCTGGGGGGATTGTACAACCAATAACATTTCAGGAGCAGCTTGTTGCGGGCTGTTTTCCTGTTCATAACGAATTATTCCGTTGGCATTAAAATCAGTCAGGACAAACCGAAAATCTTCAGTTTCATATATGGCGTATGACGTCAAAGGGTGACGGATATTTTTTTTCAACAGCATGCCTTCTCCCCCATCTCCCATCATGTGTCGAACACTCAGATCATTGGTATAAACTATTGAGAGAGAATCTTTTTCGTAGATGAATTGCAATCCCTGGTCTGAACCGGTATTAAAACCAATCTCAGTGCCATCCAGAATCATTGTTTGTCCTTCAACAAAACCAAGAGCGAATGAGCGATATTTTGAAGCGAACATAATGACCAGTGTGGGTTCTCCTGATTCGGAGTCATAAATAACCGGTACATTAGGAACAGGGTAATGATAGATGTCAATTTTTGTTTTTCCTACTGAAGAGAGGTCTATTTCATCGATTTTTTGAAAGTCATTAACATTTGCAGGATAGGATTTAGAGACGCTAAAATTCTGAGATTGCAGTTCAATGGAAAGAGTGGATTGATCCATTAATACTTCAGCTGAGCAGTCACCTTCCCGGATATGCATCATTCCTTCCATGGCAAGGTGCTTGGTAAAGAATCCTCCTGCAAGAATAAATACAAATGCGATATGAAAGACTATTCTTGAGTATTTTTTACCTGAAAACAGTTTAAGATAAAATATTGACCCTATGAGGTTAATTGCAAGAATAAACAAAAGCACCTCGAACCACCATGTATTGTAAACTACATTTTTTGCATGCAAAGCACCAAAATCATTCTCAATAAATGTTGCAAAAGCCAATACTACAGATAATACTATTAATATAATACCGGCTAATTTTAAAGAGCCAATAAATTTTACTATTTTATTCATACGCTTATTTTATTATGTCGTTTGCTTTTGTTTTACTGTAATACGAATGAAAAATTAATGATTAAACAAATAAACAGTAAAAAAGTAGCTGGATGTTTTTTTTTGTACCTTAGCATGTATTATGAAATATGATTGACCAAAATACAAAAAAAACAATAATACGGAATCATATGAATATTCTCCAATGTCAATAAAAAATACTTTAAATCCATTCCCGGGAATCCGCAGTTACTCAGTAAATGAGTCATCGTATTTTTATGGTCGCAAAAAACAGGTTGCAATATTAAAGGAAATGCTTGCAACTCATAACTTTGTAATTGTGAGCGGAGCCAGTGGATGCGGAAAATCATCATTGATAAATGCGGGAATCATTCCAGAAATGAATAGTGCTGAAGAGTGGATTACAATACTATTTAAACCAGGCAATGATCCTTTAAATGAACTGGTAAATGCCTTTATTTCTAAATCGACAAAAAGTTTTTCTGACAAAGAAACAGTCAATTTACAGGATTTGCTTACTAAGGAAGACGGCACATTTTCGAGATTCATTCAATCTTTGTTTAATTCTACCCAGAGAATATTTTTAATTATTGACCAATTTGAGGAATTATTCAGTTACACCGGCAAGAATAGTCAGAAAAGAAACTCAACATTTATTAATCATATCATTGAGGCTCAAAAACAGGATGTCATTCCATTAAAAACAATTGTGTCAATGCGCACAGACTTCCTTGATGAGTGCACTCATTTCCGTGAATTCAACGATCTTATTAATCAGAGTTACTATTTGGTTCCGGAGATGACCCGCGAAGAGCAACGAGCGGCGATCAAAGGACCCATAGAATATTTTGGAGCGGCGATTGATGAGAACCTTGTTGATATCTTATTAAATGAGGTATCGGAAAAAAAAGACCAGCTTCCTGTACTGCAACATGCGTTGATGAGAACGTGGGAATACTGGCAACGAAACAGCTCCAATAATGAACCCATTTCACAGGTTCATTATCAGGCAATTGGAACAGTATCCTCTGCATTAAACCAACACGCTGAAGAAGTGTATAATTCTTTACCTGACGAAAAATCAAAGCGTATTGCCGGTATGGTTTTCAGGAGTCTCGTAAACCCAAATGACGGAAAAAATACCCGCAGGTCAGCAACGGTACATGAGCTTATAAATTTATGCAATACTGATTATCAGACCCTATTGGAAGTAATCAACAAATTCAGAGTCCCGGAATGTGCTTTTTTGATGCCACCCTACCAGGTATCGATAAACGAGGATACTGCAATTAATATTTCACATGAAAGCATCATGCGGATCTGGGGCCGTTTAAACGAATGGGTTCTTGAGGAGCGCTCTTCTGTAGACGTATATTTACGCCTGGTTGCTTCAGCTCAATTATATCAGCAGGGGGAAGGTGGTTTATGGGTGAATCCGGAGTTAAATCTTGCCCTGGCATGGCGCGACAAGATGAAGCCAAATGCCTGTTGGGGAGAACGTATCAATGCTTCTTTTGAGAATGCCATGAACTTTTTGGAGATAAGTTCCCAAGCATTTAATACAAAGATAATGCTGGAAAAGGAGCGCCAAAAGAGAAATTTACGAAGAGCACGGTATACTTCTGTTTTTCTGGGCTTTGCCTCGTTGATATCCATATTATTTCTGGTCTTTTCGCTGAATCTCAGATTTGAGGCTGAGGCTTCAGCAGCCCTTGCCCGGGAAAATGAGCATCTTGCTTTGGCTGAAAAAGAAAAGGCAGAGCAACAAAGGAAACAGGCAATTATTCAAACACGGATTTCCGATCAGCAACGGGAAATTTCCAATCAACAAAAACTTATCACTGAAGCACAACGTGAATATGCCTTGTCGCAACAACATGTGGCGGAACGTCAAACAGTAATTGCTGAGACTGAACGGGAAAAAGCTCTCGCCTCCCAAAAAGAGGCCATTATTGCCCGTGATGAAGCTGATATGCAGCGTTCCAAGGCGGTTGAGCAAACAATTATTGCAAATGAACAGCGCACCATAGCTGAGAAAAATGAAGAAAAGGCCTTTAAACTGCGGATGTTATCATTGGCAAAAGCACTTTCTGTTAAAGCCAACCAGATGAATAAATCACAAAGTGATGATTTGCCCCGACTTCTCGCTCTTCAATCCTACAGGTTAAATAAAGAAAACGGAGGACTACCCTACGATCCGGATATTTTTAATGCATTATCAAATATTTCAAAGAATATAACCTTTTTAAGAAATCATCCTGATCAAATTGTAGCTATCAGCCAGAAGAAATCATCATTTTTTTATTCATGCAGTAAGGATGGTACTATTGCCAAATGGAAAATTGGCGAAAAGGGAATAGAGCAACTCACCACAGTATTCAGCCCCCGGCAGTACTATGATATTAAAAGTTTTGCGATTTCTGATGATGAAAATACGTCCTGTCTGGGTACTGTAGATGGAGGAATTATTGTTATAGACAATGGTACACAGGAAGTTACGTCTTTTACATTACCTAATGGTAATCCGGTTAATAAAGTTCTGTACGACGATAAAAATAATATTGTTTTTACTAATGGAGGGAAAGCAATTTATTCATGGAGCCAAAATCAGGAGAGTGCTCCTGCCCTGCTCTACTCTTTTGACTCGGACGTCACTGCTATTAAAACCTGCCACAGCGCATATCTTATCGGTCTGGATAATGGTTCGTTTTTACGCTTTGATCCATTTAAAATGGAAGTGGAGGACCTTTATAATAAGGTAATGAAGCCTGTATCTGCAATTGGTTGTGATTCTGTTACCAATAGTTTATCCATAGGTTATGAGGATGGCACATTAGTTTTTCTTGGCGCTTCATCATCGTCGGAGCCTGTAAAAATCGATTCACATATTTCCCGGGTGACATCTATCCAATATATTCATCAGGGAAAATACCTTGCCACCGGAAGTTTAGATAACACCATTAAAATCCGGAACACACAGAACCCGGAATCACAACCTGTTATAATACAGAATCATGACGGATGGGTTACTTCTTTGGCATATGATTCAGGACATAAAAAAATTATTAGCGGAGGACTGGATAGAAACATAATTATTCAGTCTGTAGATATAGAAGAATTAGCAAAAAAAATAAAGCATGATATTAAACGGGAATTAACTTCAGAAGAGTGGAACGAATATCTTGGAGAAGACATCCCTGTGGTGAGAACGATTTCTGAAAAATATGAAAAACAATAAATATATCTATTTAAAATCGGTATTGGCAATTTTGCTGTTTGTGCTATGTTGGGAAGCTGCAACAGGGCAGCAGTGTGGTTCGTTTACGCTTAATGAAGCACAGAAGAAATATAATCTTGGATTATTTCTTGAAGCCACTGATATTATAAACAATTGCATGGCTGATGGTTTTTCATATAATGAGAAGATAGAAGCATACAGAATAATGACGCTTTGTTACCTTGCCACAGATTCGATAGAAAAGGCATATAACACTGCTGATCGTATCATTCAGTTAAAACCAAACTTTGAAGCCAATTACTTTGACCCTCCCCGTTTTATCACGATGATTGATATTCTGAAGAAATTAGGTTATTCCCAGCAGGTTGTTTCTGTTTCCAAGAAGGCTGAGAATTCCAACGAAACTCCTGCCACAGTGATTGTTGTAACAGCAGAAGAGATAAAAACCAGAGGGTATACGGATCTGGATGCTGTTTTTTCAGATTTACCCGGCTTTGATGTTAGCAGAACCAGGGGCGCAACATACAGTAATATTTATCAACGTGGTTACAGAAGCCGTAATACGGACCGGACCTTGTTTTTGGTTGATGGCGTTGAGGAAAACGATTTATGGTCGAATATTGCGTATTGGGGTGTTCAGTATCCGGTAAGTATGGTTAAACGGATAGAGATTATTTATGGTCCCGCCTCGACAATGTATGGAGCCAATGCGCTTGCAGGGGTTATCAATATTATTACCAAAGATCCCGGAGATTACCTTGAAATCAACTCCCCTGTTGCTGTGTCAGCAGATGCTGGTATTGGTTCGGCAAATACATGGTTTACCGATATTACTGTTGCCGGAAGGTTTAAAAAACTGACAATCTCTACATCTTTTCGAAAATATACTTCTACCGACAGGGATTTATCCTCTTTTGATGAATACAATTTCAGCCCGGACGATTATAATGCTGTTGATTACTATTCTTTATTATCGGTAACCAACAATGCTGGTGATTTTGTTAAAGAGAATAATATAGGATCAGATAACCCGTATTTTCATATTGAAACAAATACTGCCGGTGATACAGTTGCAGCAAGACTTACTGAACTTGGAGCACAGACAGCAAGGGAATACGATCAGGCATCGATTAATGAAACAGTAAATGGTTCGCCGGTACATTACTCAAATTTGATAGATAACTATTATTCCTATACAAAACTTAGTATTGGAGATTTTAGTGCCGGGATGCAATGGTGGAAAGCTAAAAACGGGAGCACAAATTATTTTACTGATAATCTGCAATGTGGTGCTGATAATCAGTTATTTTGGATTCCGGAGCAGTATTTCTTTTATACTCAATACAATAAAGATATTACAGATCATGTCAGTTTGTCAAATCTTGCTCAATACCGAATCACAAAAGTTTCTGACGGATCGTCGTATATTTGGTTAACGAATTATGCCAACGGAGGGTTATCGTCATCTTCGCTTGCAGATTCAGTTTCACCATATTGGACTACCCGTCTCGATTACGTGATCAACCGTCAGTTTCGTAATGAGTTGAAAGTGACATATTCATCGGATGTGTTTAATATGGTTGCGGGTTTGGAATACAGGAATACTGTTTTGCAGGGAAACTACCAGTCATTATTTCTTGGCGATCTATCTGAATACACCACCAGTATTGTTGAGTCGGGAATATCTGCTGAGAGCGCTTCTCCGGGAGGAAATTATTTTACTGTTAATGACATTGGGATATATGCACAGGCAACCTATAAAGCCTGGGACAAGGTTCTCTTTACCTTTGGTGGACGATATGATTACAATAGAATCAGGGTCACCGGTGGTTATGGTTTTCAGTTTAACCCGAGAGTCGCAGTTGTTGCCATGCCCGGCAAATTTGTTTTTAAGGCCATATATTCTGAAGCCTTTCAAAATGCAAGCAACTGGACAAAATATTCCACTTCAGATATTCGGCAGCTGAATAACCCGACTTTATTGCCGGAGGAAGTTAAAAACCTTGAATTAAGTGCTGCATATCATCCTTCAAAAGCATTTTATGCTGACTTGCAAGTTTATCGTTCTGAATATGATGGAGTTGTCGGAACGGCTCTTGTTCCTTATGAAGGAGGCTTAACACAGCAACACCAGGCCATTGGCGAGTTGCAAATTAGTGGTATTCAGGCGAATATCCGTTACCAATTTGAACATGCAAATGTTTATGCCAATTACACCTATTGTCATCCTTTAAATAATAAACTGGAGGACGGTGTTTTGACCGGAGAATATCAGCGAATTGGCGACATAGCCTCCCATCATGCAAATTTTGGTGTTAATGTGGTGCTTTTCGATCAGTTAAATATAAATACACGTGTTAATTTTATTGGAGAAAGGCCTGTAGGAGAAGGCACTTCTGTAGTAGCAAATCCGGGTGAATTTCCTGCCGTAGCTCTGTTAAATGCAACTGCGACATGGGTAAGTCCTGTTAATGGCCTCGATATCCAACTGCGGTGTAATAACATTTTAAATACGGAATATGCTGACCCCGGAGTCCGCTCAGCAGATGGAGTCTTTTATGCATATCGCACGCCGCAGCTGAAGCGTAATTTTTTAATCCGTGTACTATACAATTTTAAATAGCTGTTTATGATTATTGATCTATCGAAATACAGAAAACCGGAATATTTATGCAAGACCTTGACAGTTGAGGAGCGAAAAGTACTGGAATACACCGATTCAGAGTTTTTGGCTGTTTATAAGAAAAAATGTATTGAAGAACTTTCCAGACACGAACTTCACTTTAAACTCGCTGATTTTAGTGATATAGAGGAACTTATCCCTTTGATTGCTGATTGCTATGAAGAATCGGGGATGCCAACAAATGTTACTTTTTTTGAATTGTATAAATGTATAACCTATGGCCACGGTATGTTGATTTGTGATAAAAAAGGACATATCATGGGAACGATATTTCATGTACAATACAGCACAAGGGGCAATGTTGCCTTAGGGACACGCTTTGCCTTACATAAAAACATTCGTGGTAAAGGACTTGCCCTTATATTGTTAACATTTTCTGCGCTCATTTCCATGGAGACAGGCTCGAAAACGCAGAGGGGGCTTATCGGTCATTCAAATTTCCCAAGCATTAATAATCAACTCAATAATATGGGATGGTTTTTTGAAACCTTCCATCAATACAAAAACTGGGAACCAAGCTTTGATGAATTTATGGTACTCTCTCCCAGGGGGTTTATTTTAAACAGATTGGATAAAGTCAAAGTTGCTGAGTTTATTAAAACGCATAAACAAAACGTTCATTATCAGATTGTAAGCTATAATGATCTGGACACAATTCAGAAAATGTACATAGAAGAGGACTTTCGTATTGCAGCCTATTTACGTCGTAAAGAGGGACATTACGATCATTCATTCCTTGCAATTCCATACGATCAGTTGATAGAGAAATAGTATGATTTTAAAAGATAGTAACCTCTTGTTGAAGCCATTTGGCGTTTCCTCCACTGAGAGAAAAACAGTGATGTTACTATTGTTGTATTCTTTTTTTGTCGGAACAACCAATGCAATGTTCTACACCTCTTCCAGCGCCTTGTTGGTTGCAATCTTTCCCAGCAGCATTATACCCTATGCGTATCTGGCCATGGGTGGTATTGGGATTCCTGTAAGTCTGCTTTTTCAGTCGCTGTTAAAAAAAACCTCGGTACGAAATACCATTCTTACCTCTAACAGTTTATTAATACTTTCGATGGTTCTGCTGGGATTGGTAGTAGATATCAATGCCCCGCGATGGTTGATTTTTGTGAACTATGTATGGTACAGGGTAGTTGCATTTATCACGATAATAGGTTTCTGGACAATGGCGAACAGAGCCTTCACTCTCGACCAGGGCAAGCGTCTGTTTGGTCTCATTACTTCCGGAGAAGTAATCTCGAGTATGATAGGTTTCTTCTCTATACCTTTACTTATTAAAGTGCTACAAACACAGGATTTACTGTTTATTGCAGCGGCAAGTATGTTTTTCTGTCTCTTTCTGACCTTCAAAATTGAAAACTCCGGTCAGGAACGTAAACAGGGGGAACGTTCCGAATCTTCATCAAAAAAAATTATCAGGACAACGTATTTTAAATACATGTTTATACTGGCTTTTGTTCCTGTTATCGTCATGTATCTTGCTGATTTTATCTTCCTTGATTTATCAAAAGCAAAATTCCATGATGCGGATGTATTAGCTGGTTTTTTTGGAGTATTTTTTGGATTTAGTGCAGTGGTGGAACTGATCACAAAAGCATTGCTATCCGGAAAGATGATGAATCGCTACGGGTTAATATTCAGTTTGTCAGTGAGTTCAGTTGTATTTTTAATCGTTCTTTCCATGGC
This sequence comes from uncultured Bacteroidales bacterium, assembly GCA_964594665.1. Classification (GTDB taxonomy): domain Bacteria; phylum Bacteroidota; class Bacteroidia; order Bacteroidales; family BM520; genus BM520. The sequence goes on along the minus strand of CAZQNY010000001.1, from coordinate 81,514 downwards.
GGCAGTAGTAGGAATAGTTTCCGGTACAGGAAGCTTGTTTTTCTCACTTATCGCATTGGTAAAACTCCTTGAACGGGTTCTTCGTTCCGGTATCAATGACCCGGCATATCAGATTCTTTATCAACCACTTGATAAAAACGTGCGGCCCTCGGCACAGGCCATTATTGAAGGATATTCCAAAACATTTGCAGTGATATTCAGTGCGTTAATTATTATTCTTTTTACCTCTGTCAAAAATCTGTCATCTATACACCTTACTCTGTTCTTTATTTTAACTGTTACAGGCTGGTTTTTTCTTTCCCGGAAGACCTTTCATCAATACACATTAAAAGTAAAAGACAAGCTTTTTTCCCAATCACACAAGAATGAAGAAAAGGTACTTTCAAAGAATCCATATATAAAGGCGAATAATGACAGGATACTCTTTCATATGGGCGCTTTAATTATCAATACCAATCCATATTCATTTTCAGCCATCGTGGTGAAACTCCCTGAATCACAGCATAAGGACTTTTGTCAGGGAGCTATTTCTGCGGGTTTGCAGGTTCCTCTGAAAATTGCGTATTTGGATTTTATCCACAATAAAAACAATGGTACCGCAGATAAAGATGTTGTCGCGATGTTTAATAATCGCAAACGTATACCACAAACAGATAAAAACGACCTGCTTCAGTCTGTTGCTTTACTTGTGGAGGTGTTTGATTATAATGCTTATAGTGCTTTAAATGACTTGTTGAAGTCTGACGATCAGGAGATAAAAATGGAATGTATTCTGGCAGCCGGAAAAACTGGCAGGCTTCCGCTTCTTCCGGGAATTTTACAGAATGTTTTTTCGACGGATCTGAGGAATTTTAGTTTACACGCTATCAAACAGTATGGAGATTCAGGCATCACCTCCTTATTGAAAAGTATTCTTGCCAAGCAACACAACGACAGGCTCCCTGGTGCCATCAGAATTGCATTATCCGGAAATCATAATTTCACGAATGAGCAAAGTGAATTGATTGAAAAACTGTTTTTTAGTTGTCGTTATTATGGAAAAGAAGCGCTGATGGAAATTATTTCCGGAAGCAACTTAATCATTAGCAATAGTGCCCGGGAATCATTTCATGCGGAGTTTGAATCAGAGTGCAGAAACCTATTCTTTTTAATGGCTGTTGAAAATGAAATGGAATCAATTTCTGATGAGAATATACACTTATCACATACGCTTAAGACAGATATCAATTCGCGGATGCATTTCATTTTTGCATTATTAAGCACAATTTATGATAAAAACACTGTTGCTGTTATTGCAAATATTATTGAAGACAGTAATTCAGCATCAAAAATGTATGTTGTTGAAATGATGAATTTAATATTCACCAAAAGCGACATAGAATTCTTAATGCCATTAATTGACAATTATTGCTTTGGTAAAAGATTCACTCCTAATATGGAGCCCTATTTTTATCAGAGGCAATCAGCCACAGAAGCTATGGAACAATTGATAAATGCACGTGGTAAAACCGTGTCAGGATATACACGGGCCGAAGCACTGGCTGTGTATCCCCCGGGCGATTCATATAAAAACTTGTTAATCAGTAATTTTCTTCATCCTGAAAACGTTGTTGCAGAATATGCAACCCTGCAGTTGTACAAATATTACCCTGAAGTATTTAAACACAAAAGGGAACTATTACCGAAAGCATGGCAGGACAAGATTGATTCCCGGATCAATGCTCAGGACTCAATATTACTTCTTGATGCCTTTCGGATAGTTTCAACGGCTTTTCATTCTTCCCTGATTCCTGTTTTTGCAATGGAAGAGTTACTTGAAACATCTGTAAGAAAGGGTTATTCAGAAGGCGATTCAACAACAATAAATTCGAAAAGAGCATACGGGTTTGTTATATCCGGAAAAGTAACAAGTACCGGTTATTTGGATGTTGCCCCCAATGGATTTTTCATGAGTACAGTGCGTAACGCCGAGGAATCATTGATCTTTAAATTCCCATCAGTAACTAAGCTTATTATTTTTAACACCACGGTTTTTGATAATTTTGCTACAAACAGGCCGGTGGTGATGGAAGCAATAAATTCGTTTTATTTTAAACCGGAGACCCCATGACAAAAAAAGAGATTTTATGGGTCATTTTGATATTCGGGCTTTTGAGTCTGAAAACTGTATCAGGGCAGAACGCAAAGGATGTTTTCCTTGCCGGAACACCTTTCATATCCTATTATGGCCCTGCCGACTACCATGCGCATAATCAGAACTTTGATCTTTGCTTTGACGACAGGGATTTTCTTTATCTTGCAAACTTCGCCGGCCCGATCGAATATGATGGTAATTCCTGGCAGTTGTATGAAACAGATGCGGGCATGAGGGCAACTGCAATTGCCTATGCGCATGACCAGGGCGTTTTTGTGGGAGGAATCGGAGAAGCAGGCATTATTATCCGGAATGAATTTGGGGCTGAATACCAATCCCTGAATCTGTTTTCTGACAACTCAGAGGCTAATAATGAAGTGATACAGATTTTTGTATCCGGAGATAAGACTTACTATATAACAAAGAATACTGTTTTTACTATAGAAAACAGAGAGCTGACTGATAAATTCATTATTGAAGGCACTATCAGCAAAGCTTTCCTTGCGAATGGCAACATTTATCTTTCCATAAATCAGGAAGGCTTATTTGTTCTTGAGAATGGCAAAACGGACCGGATTATTCCAACAGACCTCCTTCCTGCTGCAACGACATATTCGTTTTTTAATGTTTATCGTGATGGATACATTTTGGGCACATCGCGTCAGGGGCTTTGGCTGTTTGATAAAGGCGGAAAATGCAGACCTCTTGCCAAAACATTAAACGATCAGTTGAAAAGATATGTTATTTCAGATGGTCTTATTACATCATCAGGAGAGCTTGTTCTTGGTACTCTTCGAAACGGTTTGCTGTTTATTGATTTAAATAAGGGTGTTATTACCAACAAATTAACCCGACAAAAAGGATTAGGCGACAATGGTGTGGTTAAGATCATTGAAGATAAAGGCCTTTTGTGGTGCGTGCTTGACAATGGTATTTGTTCGGTAAATATTTCATCTCCGTTCAGGTATCTTGCAGAAGGTTCAGGGCTTGAAGGTATTGTAAATAAAATCACCAAATATCAGGGCGAATATTATGCTGCTACCTATCAGGGCTTATTTCGCTTTGATACCATTCTGAAGTCTTTTATTCCTGTTAAAGATATAAATATGGCCTGTTGGGACATGGTGGAACACGGGGGACATCTGTATGTTGCAACATCTACTGGTTTATTAAATATTGAACAAGGGAATATAATCAAGGAGAATGGGTATTTTTCATTATCAGTGGCAATATACGGTGACAAGGTTTTACTCCTTGGAACGGAAAACGGATTGTTAACTTATTCCATTATAAATAATAAATTATCCGCTATAGAGCTGCAATATTCTGATAATGAAGAAATAGCAGACATAATATGCGGTATTTCGAATATTGTTATTACGAAAAGTACATCTGATAATATCAGCATTTTTAAAATTTTGGATAATAACACTCTGACACCAATATCTAACCCGTCAGGGATACCAAACACTGCCGGGATAAAGGCATTTATTTTCGAAGGAAAGTATTATATAAGCACACCTCAGGGGGTTTATAAATATGATATTGAGAGCAATAGCTTTCAGCTTTATCAATTATCAGTACAATCGGATAGTGCATGGCTTTCAGACTTCTGGATCAGCAGTATTTACAACAGCACCCCTGATACAATCTGGATAGTGGCAGGTGATCAAACACATGCACAGTATATTGTTCGTCATGATTCCATATGGAAAGGGTATCCGAATCGTTTTGTACCTATAGAAAACAAAATTATCAAGACAGTTTATGCTGAATCAGGGATAACCTTTTTAGGGGGAGGTAATGAAATTATTATTCACACCTCCGAAACGGTGAATGAGGGTAATCGACAGAAATGTTATATACGAAAATGCATTTTATCCAATGACAGTTTGATTTTTAATGGCGGAAATCTGTCACCTGACCATAATCCGTATGAATTACGGGCGCATCAGAGTGATGTGAAGATTTATTATTCCACTCCCCTGTTCACCCGGGAGCAAGATGTTTTGTATTCCACTTTTTTAGAAGGGAGAGATGAATACCCGACAGCTTTCACATCACAGGTTTTTACAACATATAGTAATTTACCCAAAGGACAATATACATTTCACGTTAAGTCGAAGGACAGCAGCGGGGTTATCAGTGATGAAGCAATGATTTCATTTCGTATAATACCGGAGTGGTATAATACGCTTGCATTTTATATTGCTCTTGTGGTGGCCGGAATATTTCTGGTATATTTATTTGTGAAATGGCGTGCCAGGCAATTACAACGGGAAAAGGATAACCTGGAGGCTATTGTTAAGAAAAGGACTAAAGAGATATCCCTGCAGAAGAATGAAATATCAGCACAATCAAAATTATTATCAGAAAAAAACAGCGAGTTAGAGCGCATAAATATTTTGGTTCAATCCATTAACACTGAGGTTCGGTTTAAAAGCCTGTTGCAGGCGCTACTTGCAAAAATGGCGATGATTCAGGGGGCTGAGGCAGCAATGGCATTTGTAAAAGATGATGCTGGTGATGTTTACCATTTGAATGCATCTTTTGGTCTGGATTCCAATGAAAATGACTCAGTAATATCATTTTGCCTGGTAGAAAAAGCCTTGTTGGATGGTGCCACAGAAATCGGAAAGGATATTTTTGTGGCTAAAACCGGGATTAAGAAATCTGTCGATGGACTACCACATTTCAAATCTGCCATAACGATAATTATCAAAAACCAAAATACTATCGACGGGATTCTGGTGTTAGGAAGCCTAAGCAACGAGAATGCATTTCCTCAAAAGGATCTCGATTTTATTGTTCATGCTCAGGAACATATCATATCAGCTTTTATAAAGACCCGTATTCTGTTCAATCTGGAGTCGACGCTTGACGATCTTCAAAACACACAACAGGAGCTTATACGACAGGAGAAGCTTGCTTCTGTAGGGCAGCTCACAAAGGGTATTGTTGATCGTGTGATTAATCCACTGAACTATATCATCAATTTCGCCAACCTTTCAGGCGAACTTAATGAAGAACTTGTTGAGTCGTCAAATGATGCAAGGGAACAGCTGGATCCGGATTTTTATGAGGATTTGGAAGAAATTACTTCCATGCTTAAAATGAACCTGGATAAAATCGCAGAGCATGGAAATAGTGCATCCCGCATTATTAAAGGCATGGAACGTCTTCTAAAAGACCGGACAGGAGAGAAAAGTATTGTAAACAGCAATCAGATTATCGAACAACAGATCAACCTTATAACAAGGAAGTATAAAGGGATTGATGAGAACTTTGCTCCGGAAGTTGTTTTAGACTTTTCAACGGCAACGGAGAAAGCATATATTATTGATGAGTATTTTGCCGAAGCCATACAGAATATCATTGATAATGCCTTTGATAACATGCTCTCTCTTAAGCAAGCAAATGAAAACTTTAAACCACGGCTGGAAATAAAGACAAGCGAAACCGCACATGGCCATTGCTATATTATTCGTGATAATGGATCAGGAATTCCGGAGTCGGAACTACCCCGGATTTTCAATCCTTTTTATACAACAAAACCAACATCAAAGGGCAGTGGCGTTGGACTTTATATCACAAATGAAATAATTGAGAATTTTAATGGTTCTGTTACTGCGTCCAGTAAAACAGGGGAATTCACGGAATTCCAGATCATTATTCCTCATCAATTAGCATAAATGAGACAACAGGATATATTTAAAAATGGATAAATTAAATACAGAAAATTTACAGAAGCAGCTTTTACAAAGTGAGAAGCTTGCATTAATCGGGGAACTCACTGCCGGGATCATGCATGAGATTCAAAATCCGTTGAATTTTGTTACGAATTTCGCCTCTTTATCAAAAGAATTAACCGTTGAGGTTGAAGAGTGTATTCAGAAGTATAGCGATAAATTTTCTGAAGATGACCTGGAGGATGTGAAGGAGTCATTGAATCTCTTAGTGGAGAATATTGAAAAAATCATCTCTCATGGCGACAGGGCACAACGCATTGTTCAGGGAATTCTGCTTCAGTCACGCGGGAAAGAAGGTGTGTTCCTGCCGGTAAAACTGAATCAGTTAATCTCCGATTACCTAAACCTTTCGTACCATGGCATGCGTGCAAATAACAAGGATTTTAATGCCACCTTTATGGAAACTTACGACGACAGTATTGGTGAGGTAATGATTGTGCCACAGGATTTTAGCAGGTGTATTCTTAATTTGGTTAATAATGCATGTTACGCTGTATGGCAAAAACAATCGCAAGGTATTGCTGGCTACAAACCAACAATTTCCGTAACGACCAAAGCGGAAGGCGATTTCATTGTAATTTCTGTTCATGATAATGGCAATGGTATTCCTGAAGAGATTCTTCCTGATATTTTCACCCCTTTTTATAGTACGAAGCCCTCTGGCCAGGGGACGGGCCTTGGACTGTCGATCACCTACGATATTATTGTAAAAGGGCATAATGGCAAAATTGAGGTTAGCAGTAAAACCGATGAATTTACGGAGTTTCTGATCACTATCCCCAACAAGCAAAAGTGATGATTAAATTTTAATGACTGTTTTTATATCGTGAGAACAGCGTTCTAAAAATATTGAGTATTAATTTTGCAAAAAATATAAACAATGGCATATAAAATCATGAGTGTGGATGATGAGCCGGATCTCGAAATGTTAATACGGCAGAAATTCAGAAAACAGATAAGAAAAAACGAATATGAATTTGTATTTGCTCATAATGGGTTGGAAGCATTGTCACTATTGGTGGAACATCCTGACATCTCCGTAATCTTGTCCGATATTAATATGCCTGAGATGGACGGTTTAACGTTACTAAGCAAAGTAAATGAATTAAAAAATCCGGCATTAAAAACCATTATTGTTTCTGCCTATGGGGATATGGATAACATCCGATGTGCCATGAACCGTGGTGCTTTTGATTTTGCCACAAAACCAATTGATTTTGAAGATCTTGAAATCACGATACGTAAAACTATTGAACAAATAGAGCTTTTAAAACGTGCTCAGGAGGAGCATAATCAGCTTGTCGCTATTCAAAATGACTTAAATGTAGCACGCGAAATACAGTTATCCATTTTACCTAAAGAATTCCCCCCCTATCCTGCCTATGAGTCGTTTGATTTATATGCAACCATGAATGCGGCCAAGAGTGTGGGCGGAGATTTTTATGATTTCTTTCTTATTGATGATGATCATTTGGGCATGGTAATGGCAGATGTTTCCGACAAGGGAATTCCTGCTGCAATATACATGGCAGTGAGCAAAACTATAATCCGGGCCACAGCACTAAAAGGATTACCGCCAAATGAATGCATGGCCTATTCAAATGCGTTGTTATGTAAGGATAATGCCAGCAGTATGTTTGTTACTACCTTCTATTGCATTCTGACGATCAGTACGGGACGACTCGAATATTGTAACGCCGGACATAATCCTCCTTACAGGATAAGTGCCAATGGTACCGTAGAGCAATTACCAAAAACCGGTGATCTTGTTCTGGGCGCAATAGATGGCGTTGATTTCCATAATCATGAGATCTATTTAGAACCCAATGACTGGATATACCTTTATACGGATGGAGTTACCGAGGCAATGAATGTTGATAACGAGCTTTATAGTGAAGAAAGACTGGAAAAAGTACTGGCTCAGCCCCAGGATTCGCCTGAAGCAATGATCAGCAATGTTACGCAGAACCTTAAAACGTATACCGCGGAGGCTCGTCAATCGGATGACATTACGATGATGTCAATAATTTATAAAGGAACAAATTAAAACGACATTTTGTCAAGCATCGATTTAATCTCCTGTGAAAGAGTCCCCAATTCGTTACTTTGATCCGGGTATTTTCGTTTGAAGCATGTGCTTTTGCGCAATATTAATGTCGTTTTATAGAATCTGCGGGTATACTTAAACAGTAAAAATGCCAATGGCAATGTAGCCACATAAATCAGTGACCAGATCCAATTATGGAAAATTGCCTGAAAGATGAAGAATTGCAGGAGATAAAAAAGCGGCGTCAGAAATAGCCCAATACCAAATTTGACAGAAGAAATAAACTGAGGGTCAGGGATTTTTTTTGCTGCGAATATACCTGCGACGATTGGGAAAATATGGTTTCCACCACCATAAAGGAAAAATGGCATCATCAGAACAGATGATAAAATACGCAATGGTGTTGTGATTTTCCGAACTGCCGGAAAGAAATACCGTGGCTCAATATCATGTTCTTTAAGCACATTAGTAATTCTTGTGGTTTTTTGGTTTATAAGCTCCAGCAACTGATCGTTTTCAGCTGTATTCTCTTCAACCATTTTTATGATTGCTTTATCAGCAATAAATTTATCAGGTTGGTTATTTGTCTTCAGATTAAGGCGTTGCCTCATTTTTTTATTATAAAGATACCTAAGGCATTCATACATTTGATAATGCTGTTTGTCTTTGATATCAATCATCAGCGGGCGCATACCTTCAGCCATTGCGTCGCGCAAAGCGATATGTGCCTTTTGAGGGTTTGTGCTGAATAGCTCCTTAAACTGAGCTACTTCAACAGGCTTTCCGAACTGTATCTGCAGTGTTTCATCAAAACGGTCGGTATCACTGTAATAAATACCCACAGGAACCACGACTGTTCCAAGACTAAAATTATAATCTGCTTCGGTGAGGAAAACAATTCTGGGGATGCCTTTTTTCAGGGGTAATAATCGGCGTAAAGGGTTATGAACAGCTTCGGGGAACAAGGCAAGGAATTTTTTATCCACAAGCACGCCTTTGGCTTCATTAAAGACATCATCGTTATTGGCAAGGCTTTCTTTTCCATCACGTATTCGGTAAACAGGTAAAATTTTCATACCCCGAAAGGCCCATCTCAGAAAGCCTTTTTGGAAAATATCGGCGCGTGCAAGAAACACCGGTTGCCCGGGAACGGCGTATATTACAGCGAGGGCATCGATAAGGGCATTTTGATGATTTGGTCCAAAGACTACCGGAGTATCCTTTGGAATATTCTCTACACCGCTCACCCAGATTTTACGGTGATACAAACGCATCACGATGTTTGAAACAAACCGGCCCAAAGCATACCGGTAATCATATTTCTGAATTATTTTTGTCATAATAAGGACTAATTAAGTTTCAATGGCCTCCTGTTCCAGAGCCATGCAATGGTCATTCCGGAGAGAATATGCCATATCCCCCACCAGGCGGCAATAAATGCCATCCCTCCAAGCTGCAGCGACTGGTCAAAGATATTTGGATTGAAGATTAAGGCCAAACCCAACCCCGAGTTTTGAATTCCTGTTTCGATGCCAATGGTCCGCTGGTCGTTTTGTACCAGGCCAAAAAGCCGTGCAAAATTATAACCGCCCAGCAATGCAATACCATTATGTAGCAGGACAATAATGAAAATATACCCAATATAATTGAGGAAATGGTCGTAGTTGGCAGCAAACGCACCAATCACAAAACCGATAAAGATAAACATGGAGGCTATTTTCACTCCTTTACGGATTTTCTTTGTTGTTTCAGGGAATTTCCATGAAAAGAGCATTCCCAGAGTAACGGGAAGCCCCAGAAGGATAGCAACGGTTTTGACCATTTCCAGCGGATCGATTTGTATGGGTACCAGCAGAGGTGATGAAGCAGCATACAAACCACCCCAGAATGCAAAATTTAACGGCGTTAAGACAATACATGCCAAGGTACTAAAGGCTGTCATACTTACGGAAAGTGCAACATTTGCCTTTGCCAGTGAGCTGATGAAATTCGATATATTCCCTCCGGGGCAGGATGCTACCAGTAACATCCCCAGAGCCACAGCTGCTGAAGGCTGGATTGCCAGAATCAGCAAATATGTTAATGCCGGTAATAATATCCACTGGCTGACAATACCTACTATTGCTGGTTTGGGCCTTCGCAGCAATTCCTTAAACTGTGAAAGCTTAATATCCAGAGCCACACCAAACATGATAAATGCAATGGTAACATTAAGCATTGCAAGGCCCTGAGGACTAAAATTAAGCTTAATGGAATCGAGTACTTCCAGATTTTCAAACATAGGTGTTATTTTAGGTTTTTTCGCTTGGTTATTTACTCAAACGGCGTCTCTTTATCAAAATCCGGCTGATAATTATTCTTGCTGTCCATTTCCTGAATCCATCCGTTATCAAACCCAAGAAACTCAATATAATCAACAACGCGCTGATACTCTTCAACTTTTAGCGTCCTGTTGAGCTTGTCATGCTTCAATGCACCGCCAGCCGGGTAATATTGAGACATTAAAGATAAGGCAATTTTTGGATCCAGAAAATCTGCAATCATATTCATCACACCAATACTATTATCAATATAACCGGGCAATACAAGATGACGGATTATAACACCCTGTTTTGCAAGGCCTTCAGTAGAATATGTAAGAGATACTCCTTTTTGTCGTATCATTTCCTGAATTGCTTTTAATGCAATTTCCGGATAATCTGACACGTCGGACAACTCTTTTGCCACCGATGAATCGGAATATTTAAAATCCACAAGGTATACGTCAACATAATCTTCAATGGTTTTTAATGTTCCGGGGTCATCGTAACCATTTGTATTATAGACAATTGTTGGGTTGAAACCCAAACTTCTGACTTTATCGATAAGCGATACCATCTGCGGGATCTGATGGGAAGGGCTCACAAAGCCAAGTCCTGACGCTCCTTTTTCAAGACAGTAAACTATCTGTTCAACAGTCTTTTGATAATCAGATGCAACAGGATAAATCTTGTTATTGTTACTGATTTGAAAATTCTGGCAATAGATACAGCTTAAATTGCAATGGCTGAAAAACACATTGCAAATCCCCTTCTCTCCGGAAACAGGAGGTTCTTCACCGGTATGTATACAAACGGAGCTTACATAGAGTTTTTCATCCAGATTGCAGTATCCTTTTTCTCCGGAACTCCTCACTACCATGCATTGTCGTGGACAAAACCTGCATGGTTGAGAAAAATCATTATTATTTGAGTGCATAAATAGTCTTTATTATGGCGAAAGTAAGGATTTTTGTAATTTGGCTCGATATTTGAATTCATAGAAGTTTAACATTTGAATATGCATACATATAAAAACACATATATCAGGTTTTTAATCTTTTTTATTATTACAGCATTATTTTCCGGATGCACATATTATTCCTATAAAGATATTCAGGTGCTTACACCTTCCCAATCAAAAATCCTTACTAATGAGACGAAGTTAACGATTCTCCAAAACAGTTATTACCGTCCGGCAGAGATTGTTAAGGAGCAGCAAATTGACACGATACACAAATTTGCATTGGAGGGGCTTTATTTTTCTCTGGATGACTATGGAAATATCCCTTTTGATATTGACAGTAGTCTTCAAATACGGGTCAATAAAGAGAATAAAATTAATTACTCTGACTGGCAGAAACTTTCAGGCCTTGCGGAAGATAACAACAGTAATCTGATATTAATTCTTGATGAGACTGATTTTGAAGTTGAAAGTGATTTCTTCTTTAATGATATGGGATATGTTGATGCCTATTCAGATTATATCATTGCAAATCGCTGGATATTTATTAATCCCATAGACCAGAGAGTTGTAAAAGAGGAAATCACAATTGATACGCTTACCTATAATGAGTTGGGTTTTTTTATAAACGCAACGATAGAACAACTACCACGTACTGAAGATGTTATTGCCGAGTTAGGATGGGAAACGGGGCGCATGTTTGCTGAAAAGCATATTCCAACCTGGCAAACCCGCAGCAGACTATATTATGAGCTTCCATATGATGATTTTAACAAAGGAGTCATGGCTTTGCGTGAAAACAAATTACAGGAAGCCGCCGCCATATTCCGTTCCTATACCGATCATAAAAACAGAAAAACTGCAGCCCTGAGTATGTATAACATGGCTGTAATATGTGAACTGGAGGGAGAATATGACCTTGCATTAGCATGGCTTCGTAAGTCATTGGAAGTTAAATATTATTCTACCACCCAGGAATACATTAAAGTCCTGAAGCAACGCATTGAGGATCTGGATGCCATTTCAATGAGCAATGAACGCCTCTGAGGCTTATTATAATTCATTTTAAAACGGTTGCGAAATTTTTATACTCCTGGTTACCCATTATTAACTGTCAAATGTTTATTTTCGTGATATTCAAATATCACAAACAATTCCCAATGAAAAACTATTTCATCACAACTCTAATGGTAACAGCAGTGATTCTTTCATCATGCAATGCACCACAAAAAGCAAGTGTAACTTCCCCTTCAGGTGATATCACCTTTTCGGTTGAAACCCCAGACAATAGTCTTGTTTATTCCGTAAAATATAAACAGGAGCAGATCATCACGCAATCAAAGCTTGGATTTGAATTTATCAGAGCCGGAGCCTTAGGTGATAGCATCGAGATAATTGATATTCATAAGGATTCATATTCCGGGCAGTGGGAAATGCCCTGGGGGGAAAAAAGAATTGTTGATGAGACCTATAACCGGTTGATTGTAGACCTTAAAGAAACGCATGAACCTAAGCGTGTTTTTTCAATGGAAATCAGGGTTTTTGATGATGGAATTGGCTTTAGATATTTATTCCCTGAACAAAAAGAGATGTTTCGCGCATTTATTGCCGATGAGTTGACTGAATTTAATTTTCCGGAGGACAATACGGCATTCTGGATTCCAGGTGATTGGGATATATACGAGCATTTATATACAAAATCGACAGTTTCAGAGATTGATGCAACGAAATATCGTGGTGCCAATCTGGCTCAAACATCCATTCCCAACAATGCTACAGCAACACCAATAACCATGATTACTCCGTCAGGAACGCATTTAAGTATTCATGAGGCCGGTTTAACGGATTATTCAGGGATGACACTCAAGCTGAATGAGGACAAAAATGGCTTTATCAGCTGTTTGGTGGGCAGTGATAATCATGAATATAAGGTGGTAAGAGAAACGCCTTTTGAAACCCCCTGGAGGACGATCCAGATATCACCTGATGCCGGAGGACTTATCGAATCGGATCTTATTGTTAACCTTAATGACCCGGCATTAACTGATGAAACAGAATGGATAAAGCCGATGAAATACATTGGTATATGGTGGGATATGCATCTTAACAGAAGAACCTGGGATTATGCCAGTGGCAACCATGGAGCAACAACGGAGTACACCAAAGAATTAATGGATTTCGCTGCAGAGCATGGCTTTGGTGGTGTTTTAGTGGAAGGCTGGAATACCGGATGGGAACATTGGATTGGGTTTGAAGACCGGGAAGGTGTTTTTGATTTCGTAACCCCCTACCCCGATTATGACCTTGAGGAAGTTGTTCGTTATGGTAAAGAAAAAGGTGTTGAGCTTATTATGCATCATGAAACAAGTGCCGCAACAGAGACCTATACAAAGCAGCTTGACACAGCATATCAGTTAATGAATTCGTTGGGTATTCATGCAGTAAAAACCGGCTATGTTGGGAAAATTCTCCCCAAAGGCGAATACCATCACGGGCAATATATGGTTAACCATTACCAAAAGGTTCTGGAGAAAGGGCTTGAATACCAGGTAGCGATAAATGCCCATGAGCCCATAAAGGCAACCGGAAAACGCAGGACCTACCCTAATGCTATTTCCCGTGAAGGCCTTCGTGGACAGGAATTCAATGCCTGGGCTGAGGACGGTGGCAATCCTCCCTCCCATCTGCCAACAGTTGCCTTTACACGTATGCTGGCCGGGCCGATAGATTTTACTCCGGGGATTTTTGATATGAAGTTAAACCCATATCGTCCCGATAATCAAATCAACACTACTCTGGCTCAGCAGCTGGCACTATATGTTGTTATTTATAGTCCCATACAAATGGCTGCTGATTTAATTTATAATTACAAAAATCATCCTGCTTTTAAATTTATTGAGGATGTAGCTGTAGACTGGGAAAAATCCGTGGTCTTAAATGGGGAGGTTGGTGAATATGTCACTATAGCCCGGAAAGAAAGAGAAGGTGAAAGATGGTTTGTTGGTGGGATCACCAACGAGAAGAGCCGTGATATGGATATTCACTTTGATTTTTTGGAGCAAGGCAAAAAATATCGTGCTGAAATCTATAAAGATGGTGACAATGCTCACTGGAATGAGAATCCTGAGGATTACCTGATTGAAAACAAAGAAGTAACATCTGAATCGGTACTGAATATTCATCTTGCTGAAGGCGGTGGTTTTGCAATTGCATTATTCCCGTTGTAAACTTATTGCCATAGAATTTGTTAAAAAGGAAAACTACTAACAATACACAAAATTCTATGGAAACCACAAAGACATTAGAAATTCTGAAGCAGGCTATTCTGCTTGAAAAACGCGGGAAAGCATTTTATACAACAGCAGCAGAGAAAAGTGATGACCCGGATGTCAAACACATTTTTCTTGCTATGGCAGACGAAGAAACCGATCATGTGAAATTTCTTGCTCAGCAGTATAAAAGCTATGAGGACGGAGGTAAATTCAGTGATATGGAGGTGCCTGCCGATCCAACCATTGCAGATGAAGTTCTCTCAGAAAAAATGGTTGAAAAGATCAATGCTGCCAGTTTTGAAGCTGCTGCAATCGCCTCTGCCATAGAAATGGAAAACAAAGCCATTGCTCTCTATGCCGGCCGTGCTGAAGAAGCCACAGATCCGGATGAAAAAAAGTTTTACACCTGGCTCGCCGATTGGGAAAGAGGCCATCATCAGATTCTTTTTAAGCTGGATCAGGAACTGAAGGAAAAGATATGGAATGATAATAGCTTCTGGCCGTTCTAAAACGATTTTTTTAACGTAGAGACAACCTATAGGTTGTCTCTATTAATGGGTGTCTTTGCTATGATCATGTAGAGACACCCTATAGGGTGTCTCTACGGTTACGGATTAATCAATGCGTTGTAATTCCAGGTCGTGGAAGTCGTAGCTGAAGTCTGTCATGGGGCTGATGGCTTCCATTTTGAGGCCTTTCGCCTTTCCGTCTTTGTCGAGTTCGAAGATCATAAAGGCATCTGCATCAAGGCTTCTGTCATCCCACTTCACCACAAATGTGTTGGCATTATAGAAAAACACATCCCCTTGTAACGTAGATGATCGTTGAGAATAGAATCTTAATCCATCGTTTTCTTTTTCAAAATAAATCTGTCCAAACCAATCGTCTTCATATGTCCCTGTGTAATTTTCTATATCAATATCTGTAGTTGGGTTATTTATCTGTTTATCAATTTGTTTCCAGGTTTCATCAACAGTATTTTCTACGTATTCAAGATATCTTGTTTCCTGGGCTTTGTAGTCAGCCACCCAGTCACTGATTTCGAGACCAAGGTAGGCTTCTTTTATTGTATTTGTTACAGAATAAAACGCAAGGCCATTTTGTTGATTTGTAAGAACAATGATCGCGAGATTAAGGTCAGGGATCATTGTTACCTGAGTAACCATACCATTGAGGCCGCCGGTATGATTCATTTCTTTATGGCCATTCACATCAGTAATAAACCATCCCAGGCCATAACCTCTGAAATTACTTTTTAGTGATCCGTTATTTCTTGCCGGAAGAGGAGTTACAGGGGTTGTAATAGCATTTATGGTCGATTTTTCCAGTAGCGTAAGTGTATCATTATCAATATAGTATTTTCCTTCATTGAGCCACATTTTGCACCACAGAGCCATATCATGTACCGAGCTGTAAATGCCACCTGCAGGATCCATAATATTGCTTTTATAGCGCTCAATAGTGACCACCTCGCCATTAACAGGAGCATGAGCATCGATAATATTGGATTTATCCTTAAGGCGGGCATATGTACCTGCACTATTTTGCATTTCGAGGGGGCTCATGATGTTGTTTTCAATAAATTCAGCCCAGGAAAGGCCTGTAATACGGTGAAGTACCTCTCCGGCAACGATATAAAGCAGGTTGTCGTAATCAAATTTTGACCTGAAAGGGGATGATTGTTTCAGGTATCTGAGGTTATGGATAATATCATCGGTTGTAAAGTCGTGCCCATCGGGAAAGATCATCAGATCGCCGGCGCCAAGCGGAAGCCCGCTTCTGTGTGTTAAAAGATCACGAATAGTGAAATCCATAGTAACATACGGATCATAAAGTCTGAATTCAGGGATGTAGTCCACCACTTTATCATCCCAATCGAGCATTTCCTCTTCCACGAGCATCCCCAGGGCGGCACCGGTAAAGGCTTTGCTGTTGGATGCTACACCAAAAAGAGTATGTTCATCGACAGGTTTATTGTTATCCAGTGACCTGACGCCATAACCTTCTTCAAGAACGATTTTACCATCTTTAACAATGGCAACAGCAATTCCGGGAACATCAAACTGCTCCATAGCCTTTTCAGCCACCTTCCTTACTTGTTTTTCTGAAATGGGTTCCTGAGCCAGTGCAAGGGAAAAACAAAGCGAAAAAAGCAAGGGTAAAAGTATCCGTTTCATAGTATATATTTATGTTATTAAACTCATGAATTACAGGAGTAAAAACGGGTATTTTTGATTTTTGTTACACAATACATCGGGCAGGTTGATAAAAAGGCATATTTTCTTTGAAATAATTTAATATCAATAGGTACTGTATTCCTTCTGCATCTAAAAAATATTATACATTTGCAGTAAGAATCAATATGTATTCATAAACGCATAAACCTAAATATTATCGCTATGAGAAAGCACATTTTTAATGCAGGTCCCTGTATCCTGTCAGCCCCTGCTCGTGAAAACACAGCAAAAGCTGTTCTCGACCTTAATGGTATTGGAATGTCAATTATGGAAGTCAGCCACAGAAGCAAAGAGTTTCAGGCTATTATGGATGAAACTGTAGACCTGATGAAGGAGCTTCTTGGTGTTCCTGAAGGTTATTCAGTTCTTTTCCTTGGTGGTGGCGCCAGCACACAGTTTGCAATGATTGCTGCCAACTTCCTGAAAGAAAAAGGCGCATACCTGAATACTGGAACCTGGTCGACTAAAGCGATAAAAGAAGCCGAATTGTATGGCAAGGAAAAAGTTGCTTTGGTAGGCTCTTCAGAAGACAAAAACTTCTCCTATATCCCCAAAGGATATGAGATCCCTGCTGATGCCGATTATTTCCATATCACAACAAACAACACTATCAAGGGTACTGAAATCCGTGAAGACTATGACTCACCTGTTCCATTGATTGCAGATATGTCATCGGACATTATGAGCCGCCCGGTAGATGTCAGTAAATACGTTATGATTTATGGTGGAGCACAGAAAAACCTCGGCCCTGCCGGTGTTACCTTTGTAATTATCAAGGATGAGATGCTCGAAAAAGTTGTTGATCGTCCTATTCCAACAATGCTCAAATACAGCACACACGTTAGCAAAGGTTCTATGTTTAATACTCCTCCTGCAATGAATATTTTCGTTGTCGGTGAAACGCTCAAGTGGGTGAAAGCTCAGGGTGGTGTTAAGGAAATGGAGCGCAGAGCTGTTGAAAAAGCCGATCTTCTCTACAATTACATCGACGAAAGTGAAATGTTCAGAGGTACTGTTGCAAAGGAAGACCGTTCTCTTATGAATATCTGCTTTGTTATGGAAGAAAAATATGAACATCTGCAGGCTGATCTGCTGGCCTTTGCAGCTGAAAACAATATTGCAGGCATTAAAGGCCACAGAAGCGTTGGTGGTTTCCGTGCAAGTTGCTACAATGCGCTGGAAAAAGAGAGCGTTGAAGCACTTGTTGCCGTTCTCAAAGAGTTCGAAGCTAAAAATAAATAAGATTGACTCTTGTTTTTATAAATATGATGAAGACTCATTGGGCTTAATAGTATGCTGCATTGGGTCTTCATTTTCGTATTATTTAACCCACAAAAAATTGAGATATGAAAAAAATACTGGTTGCCACAGAAAAACCTTTTGCTCCTGCTGCAGTAAATGCTATCAAAGCTGTTGTTGATAATGCAGAAGGTTATGAATTAGCCTTACTGGAAAAGTACACAGAAAAGACACAGCTTCTGGAAGCTGTTGCTGATGCTGATGCAATGATCATCCGCTCCGATAAAGCTACAAGGGAAGTTATTGAAGCTGCCAAAAACCTCAAAGTTATTGTCCGTGCCGGTGCCGGTTACGACAACATTGATCTTCAGGCCTGTACTGATAATAATGTTGTGGCAATGAATACTCCCGGTCAGAACTCCAATGCTGTTGCAGAGCTTGCCCTTGGTATGATGGTATTTATGGCCCGCGGATGCTACAACGGGAAGCCCGGAACAGAATTAAAAGGCAAAAAAGTTGGTATCCATGCCTATGGAAATGTTGGCAAGAACCTCGCCCGCATCGCAAAAGGTTTTGGTATGGAAGTTCTTGCTTTTGATCCTTTTGTTGAGAAAGCAGCTATTGAAGCCGATGGCGTTATTGCTGTTGATTCTGCTGAAGAACTCTATAAAACATGTCAGTATATTTCATTGCATATTCCTGCAAACGATAAAACCAAAAAATCTATTGGCAAGGCCATTCTGTCCACAATGCCCGAAAATGCTGTTTTGGTAAACACTGCCCGTAAAGAGGTTATTGACGAAGATAGTATTCTTGAACTGATGGAAGAGCGCCCTGATTTCAAATATCTGAGTGATATTGCTCCGGATTGCAAAGATGTATTTGCTGAAAAGTATGAAGGTCGCTTTTTCTTCACACCAAAGAAAATGGGCGCCCAGACAGCAGAAGCAAATATTAATGCCGGTGTTGCAGGAGCTGAGCAGATTATCAATTTCCTCGAAAAAGGAGACACGACATTTAAAGTAAACTAATACAGGACAGGGCGTACATTTCACTTCGCCCCAACAGCAAATTAAATAACCCCACAATAAATTATAATTATGGCAATTATTAAACCATTTAAAGGAGTAAGACCTCCGATGGACCTGGCAGAAAAGGTAGCTTCAAGGCCTTACGACGTTTTAAATTCAGCTGAAGCCCGCGTTGAAGCAGAAGGTAATCCTTATACGCTGCTTCATGTAACAAAGGCTGAGATTGACCTGGAAGAAGGTATTGATGAGCATACTGAGCCCGTATATCAGAAATCGGTAGACAATTATAAAATGTTCAAAGAGAACAAATGGCTGGTGCAGGATGAAAAAGAAAAGTATTACATCTATGCCCAGACCATGGACGGACGCACTCAGTATGGCCTCGTGGCTGCTGCCAGCACCGAAGATTATCTTAATGGTGTTATTAAAAAACATGAATTGACACGCCCGGAAAAAGAAGAAGACAGAATGATTAATGTGCGTCGTAATAATGCTAATATCGAGCCTGTTTTCTTTACGTATCCCGCAAATGATAAAATTGATGATATTGTAAATGATATTATCAGGGATACTGAACCGGTTTATGATTTTACCGCTGACGAAGGTTTTGGTCACCATTTCTGGGTAATTGAAGACGACGCAACTATCGCTGAAATTACACGGATCTTCAAAGAAGAGATCCCTGCAACGTATGTTGCTGACGGTCACCACCGTACTGCAGCAGCTGCCCGTGTTGGTATTGAGAAAAAAGAAAACAATCCGAATCATACCGGTGAGGAAGAATACAATTATTTCCTTGCAGTGCATTTCCCTGATGATCAGTTACAGATTATCGACTATAACAGGGTTGTAAAAGATCTCAACGGTTTGTCTCCGGAAGAGCTCAAAGAAAAGCTTAACGATTCATTTATCGTGGAAGAGATGGGTGCTGAAATCTACAAGCCTGAAGACCTGCACGTTTTCAGTATGTACCTTGAAGGTAAATGGTACAAAATGACTGCTAAGGAGGGAACATACGACGATAATGATCCTATTGGCGTTCTTGATGTTACCATACTTTCAAACCTTGTCCTGGATAAACTTCTTGACATCAAAGACCTGCGTACCAGCAAACGTATTGATTTTGTTGGTGGCATCCGTGGCCTTGGTGAACTGAGCAAACGTGTTGACAGCGGTGAAATGAAAGCTGCTTTTGCTCTCTACCCTGTTTCCATGCAGCAACTGATTGATATTGCCGACACCGGCAACATTATGCCTCCGAAAACCACCTGGTTCGAGCCAAAACTTCGAAGCGGTCTTGTAATCCATGAATTAGACTAATCATTGATTATTATGATATGTAAGCCCGGTTATTTATTTAATCGGGCTTTTTTGTCAGAAATCATTTCACAAAGGTTCTCAAAGAAAACAGTAAGTGTCACAAAGAATATCTTTGTGACACTTAGTGTCTACTTAGTGCTTCTTTGTGAAATAATATTTTAAGAATTAGAAACCATTCCTGAACTCCATTGTTATTCAACCATAACACAAACCATTATGGATAGGGAAATACTGACCACAAAGCGAAAAGCACTATCAATAAATCTTCAGGAGGACATCTATGGCAGTTTTGCTGAAATTGGCGCCGGACAGGAAACCGCACGTTTCTTCTTTACATCCGGAGGAGCGTCAGGAACAATAGCCAAGACAATATCGGCATATGATAAGTCCTATTCTGACCATTTGTATGCAAAAAGCCAGAGCGGACGATATGTAAGCGAGGAAAGATTATTAAAAATGCTTACAAATGAATATGAAGAAGTTTGTAATGTTTTAGGTGAAAAAAGAGGCGACAACACCCGATTTTTTGCTTTTGCAAACACCGTTACAACACTCAATTACGCTAAAACCAATCACGGCCATGGCTGGATCGGCATGATGTTTCAGTTGGAAAAACAGCATAAACCCAATACCGTTATTATGCATGTTGATTTACTGGAAAATGATGGTCTGTTGCAGCAGGCCACTTTGGGTGTTCTTGGGGTAAACCTAATGTATGCCTGTTACAACCACTATGAGCGCCCGAATATTTTCATCCAATCGTTAATGGATAACCTTGCCAATGACCGCGTTTCGGTTAATATGTTAAGGATGCATGGCCCTCAGCTGGATTATATTGATAATCGGTTACTTGGCGTTCAGCTGGTAAAAAATGATATGTGTACAGCCACAATTTTCGACAGGAATGGCAGCATCCAGACTCCTGCAGATATGCTCTACAGAAAAAATGTCATTGTCATGCGTGGCAACTTCCGGCCAATAACTTATGCCGGTTTTGATGTGTTGAAATCCAGTTTCCATACCTTTAAGGAAGAGATGCCTTTTGATAAAAAGAATACATTATCCATTTGTGAAATAACATTACATAATCTTTTACAAAAGGGAGAACTTGATGAGCGGGACTTTTTGCAACGTGTTGATCTTCTGAATGAAAATGGCCAGAATGTTATGGTTTCGAATATCCGATATTTTTATAAACTATCGGAATATTTTAGCCATTTTAAAATTAATAACATTCGCATGGTTCTTGGTGCTGAAACATTGAAAAAAGTTCTCGAGCCTCATTACTACGAAAATTTAAATGGTGGAATCCTTGAGGCATTCGGAGCACTTTTCACAAAAAACACCAAATTATATATCTATCCTCGCTATGAAAAAAAAGATGACCGGTTTGTTACTGCATGCATGGTAATGAAGCAAGACAACAGTTTATGGCATCTTTATCAGTATCTTATTCATAAAGAGAAAATTATGGATATTAAAAATGCAAATAAAAACCACATGGATGTATATAGTCGTGAGGTTGCTGCTATGATTGCGGAAGGAGATCAACAGTGGGAAAAGCATGTTCCAAAGTATGTGGCTAATTCCATTAAGGAAAAAGGATTGTTTGGATATGGAAATAAGGTGTGATTTCACTATTTTTGGGAGATCAAAACACACCCCACATGAAAATTTTACGTTTTTTACCCCTAATTCTAACGCTTACAGGAGTATTGTTTTTTTACAGTTGCTCACAACCTGAGCAGGTTGATATAACGCCCAAACCCGTTATGAATTTCCCTCGTTCAGGCAATTTCGAGATAAATGCAAAAACAAGAATCGCTTACGACACTGATAATAAGGCATTAAAAGATGCAGTTGACTGGTTTACAGCATTTATTGAAAACGGATCCGGAATTAAATTGGATCATGCCTCACTGGCAGAGATAGAATCATCTTCCAATACAATATTGCTTAATCTAAAGCCATCAGATGAAAAAGATGGGAGCTATTCGCTTCAGGTACGCAATGGCGTTATCAGTATAAATGCATCGTCTGTAGCCGGTATTTTTTATAGTTTTCAGACTTTGCGTCAGATGATGCCTCCTCAGATTGAATCGTCAGGGAAGATGAAAAAAATACGTATCCCCTGTGTTCAGATCAGCGATCAGCCGGCATATTCATGGCGGGGAATGCACCTGGATGTAAGCAGGCATTTTTTCCCTGTTGAGTTTATTAAGAAGTATATCGATTTAATTGCATTTCATAAAATGAATGTCTTCCACTGGCATTTAACAGATGACAATGGCTGGCGCATAGAGATAAAGAAGTATCCTAAGCTTCAGGAGATTGCAGCCTGGCGTGTAGATCGTGAAGATATGCCCTGGCGTGAAGTAACACCACCTGAACCCGGCGAAAAGGCTACTTATGGTGGTTATTACACTCAGGATGAAATTAAAGAGATCGTAGCATATGCAGCACAGCGGCAGGTAATGGTAATACCTGAAATTGAAATGCCCGGGCACTCCTGTGAGGTTCTTGCTGCATACCCTGAACTGGGCTGTACCGGAGGTCCTTACTATGTGCAACCAGGTTCATACTGGCCCAATGATGATATTTTTTGTGCTGGAAATGAACAGGTATTTGAATTTCTGGAAGATGTGCTGGATGAAGTTATGGAACTCTTTCCTGCCCCATATATACATATAGGTGGTGATGAAGCAACAAAAACCGCATGGGAAACCTGTCCAAAGTGTCAGAAACGCATAAAAAATGAAGGCCTTTCCAATGTTGAAGAGCTGCAGAGCTATTTTATCAGGCGTATGGAAAAATATCTTATCGCCCATGACAAGCAGCTTATTGGATGGGACGAGATTCTGGAAGGTGGTCTGGCACCGGAAGCTACTGTTATGTCATGGCGTGGCATGGAAGGCGGTATTGAAGCAGCTCGTTCGGGTCATGATGCCATTATGTGCCCCGTTTCGCACTGCTATTTCGATTACTATCAGGCTGACCCCGAATTCCAGCCGGAAGCTATTGGTGGCTATACTACACTGAAAAAAGTCTACTCCTTCAACCCTACTCCGGAAGCATTAAACGATGAGGAAGCAAAACACATCCTCGGTGGTCAGGGAAACCTCTGGACCGAATGGGTTAAAACTCCAGAACACGCTGAATATATGGTGGTGCCCAGAATGACTGCTTTGGCGGAAAAGCTGTGGACAGAAGAAAAACGAACAGGTTGGGAGAATTTCAGAAGCAGATTAGCGGATATTTTTGTTCGTTTCGAATATATGGATGTAAATTATTGTGAAGGATCTTATAAAGTGGTAGCTGAAACACACTATGATTCAACGAATAACAATTTTCATATTGTTCTCTCCACTGAAGCCTTTGCCGATGCGATCTATTACACAATGGATGGTACAATCCCTGATACTACATCTGCAAAATATGATCAGGCTTTTGTTGTGGATCAATCATGTACAATAAATGCCATTGCCTACAAAGATGGCAAGCCCAGGGAAAAAATGAATACTACGGGCATCGCCCTGCATAAAGGCATTGGGAAGGCCGGCAGATTACAATTCCTGCCGGAGGAAAAATACAGGTGCGATGGTCCCCGAACACTCCTTAATGGATTATTTGGCTCGTGGCAGCATACCGATGGCCAGTGGCTGGGATTTAAAGGTAATGACATGGTATTGACTGTCGATCTCAAAAAAGAAGAGTATGTCAACAGGGTAAGAGTTAATGCACTTGCAATGGCCAACAGATGGATATTTCTTCCACAGGAGGTACAGGTTTTTATCTCTGCAGATGGTAAAGATTATAAAATGATTGGAAGCAAAAGTCACACTTTTAATCATCAAACAGGAGAGAATCAGATAGTGCCGTTTATTGTTAACACAGAATCGGTATCAGGACGCTATGTGAAGGTTGTGGCAAAGAATGCCGGCATGCTACCCGCCTGGCATAAAGGCGCAGGAAATCCTGCATGGCTTTTTGTTGATGAAGTAGTAATAGAAGAGTAATGAAAAGCAACATTCGTATTGAAGTATGTGCCAACTCGGTATTTTCGGCTGTAGAAGCTGAAAAAGGCGGTGCGTTTCGGGTAGAGTTGTGCGAAAATATTCCGGAAGGAGGATGTACTCCTTCAGCAGGTGCGATTGTTACCGCACGAAAAAAGCTCTCCATAAAGCTGCATGTAATTATCCGGCCCAGGGGCGGTGATTTTCTCTATTCTGATGAGGAGTTTGAAATCATGAAGCAGGATATTCTGTTTTGTAAAGACGCCGGTGTAGATGGTGTAGTATTTGGCATTCTGGATAAATATGGAAATGTTGATGTGCAGCGTAATATTGAACTGATTGAGTTTGCACGACCCATGAGCACAACTTTTCACCGGGCATTCGATGTGGCATCAGATCCGGTGAAGGCACTGGAAGATATAATAAACATTGGTTTTGAAACTATCCTGACTTCAGGAGGAGCCGTAAAAGCACCTGAGGGTGTTGAGATCATCCGACAAATGGTTGAAAAGGCTCAGGGCCGTATTGATATAATGCCCGGTAGTGGTATCAACAAGAGTAACATTATGAAAATGGCCGAAATGACAGGTGCAAAAACCTTTCATCTTTCGGCACGCCGCCCCTACCCTTCGCAGATGCTATTCAGAACCCGCCTGCCGATGGGAAGTCTTTCAGCTGATGAAGAGTGGAACAGAAGACAAACCGATGCTGATATTGTTAATGAGGTTATAATAGCTGCCAATGCATAACCCACCCGAAATACCCCTGATCGATATCCATTCGCACAGCAAAGAAATTGAAGCGAATGTTATTCGGATTCATAATATTATGGCACATGAATACAGCCCTGAGATAATTTTGCCAGGAGCATATTATTCTTTGGGAGTTCATCCGTGGTACATTGAAGAATGTAAACAAATGCCAGGGATAGAGGATTTTAACAGGAAGGAGATTATTGCTATAGGGGAATCAGGGCTTGATCGTTTACGGGGGCCGGATATTGAATCGCAGGAAAAAATCTTCAGATATCATATTGAAATTTCAGAATCGCTTGAAAAACCGTTAATAATTCACAATGTGCGTATGACAGAGCGGATCCTTAAAATCCACAAAGAGGTTCGCCCCGGCATGCCCTGGATTCTGCATGGCTTTTCCGGGAATATTGACCAGACAAAACAATTGCTAAAACACAATTTCTATTTCAGCTTTAGCGAACGTGCATTGAAAAGCCAGAAAAGTATTGACGCCTTTCGTAATATTCCTGTGGAACGGTTGTTTATGGAAACGGATGACGGGGAGATAAAGATTGAAATACTTTATCATGAATACTGTAATCTTTATGAACTCAATATCAGTGCTTTACAATTAGTCCTGCATTCAAATTTTCAAAAAATATTTAATGAACAGTTTTAAGACAAAGTAACATTTAGGAGTCACAAAGAGCGCCAATATTTTTTCTGGGAGGAACTTTTTGATTTCTTTGAAGAGCATTGTGTAATAATTATGATAATCACTTATTTTTGCCAAAAACTCATAAAGATGAAACCAACGTTAGTAATACTTGCTGCAGGAATCGGCTCCCGTTATGGATCGGTTAAACAACTTGACAAAATGGGGCCTTCCGGTGAAACCATCCTCGATTATTCTGCTTATGATGCCATGCGTGCCGGATTTGGGAAAATTGTTTTTGTAATCCGTAAAAATATCGAGGAGGATTTTAAAAAACATGTGATCTCAAAAATTGAAAATTATATTCCCTGTGAAGTAGTTTTCCAGGAGCTTCACAATGTACCGGAAGGAATCGAAGTACATCCCGACAGGGTAAAACCATGGGGTACGGCACATGCTGTGCTGGTGGCAAAAGATGTGGTCAATGAAAACTTTGCGGCCATCAATGCCGACGATTTTTACGGCTTTGATGCTTTTAAAACCATGGCTGATCATTTGAAAAACCTCGACAAAGCAGAATACTCAATGGTTGGGTATCCCATTCAAAAAACACTCTCCGATCATGGTTCCGTTTCGCGTGGTGTTTGTACTACCAATTTAGAAGGGTATCTCGATGGTATCGTAGAGCGTACTAAGATTATCCGCGAAAGCGAAATAATAAAATACCAGGATGAAAATGGTGAGATGAAACCCCTGACAGGCGATGAAACAGTATCTATGAACTTCTGGGGTTTTACTCCTGATATCTTTGATTATATAGAGCAGCAGTTCCATGAATTTATTGGTAAGGAAGCAGGAAATCTGAAATCCGAGATCTATATCCCCTTTGTAGTGGATAATCTTATCAAATCGAATACCCGTCAGGCGAAGGTGCTGAATACTTCTGCTGAATGGTTTGGTATAACCTACAAAGAAGATAAAGAAGCTGCTGTTGAGCGTTTGAAAGAGCTCGCAAATACTGGTGATTATCCTCAGCAGCTCTGGTCGTAATTCGACTACAGGATTGTCTTCTGCACAATCTCCCTAATATTTTTTGTCATTCCCAGCGAAAAGAAATGAATACCTTGTACGCCATGGTTCAAAAGGTCATTAACCTGTTCTATGGCGTATTTGGTGCCGATAGCTCTGGCCCCGGCATTGGTTTCAACATTTCGTATTTCATTGCATAACGCCGAAGGCAGGTCGATATTGAATGTTTTTGGCAATAGATCAACATCCGTTCGCATGGTAATGGGTTTTATACCGGGAATTATGGGCACAGATATACCGATACTTCGGCAATTATCGACAAATTCATAAAATCGTTCGTTGATAAAAAACATTTGAGTTACGATGTAATCAGCGCCGGCATCAACTTTTTTCTTCAGATGCATCAGATCTGTTTCGGGGTTGGGAGCTTCCAGATGCTTCTCGGGATAACCTGCCACGCCAATACAAAATTCCGAAGCATCAGGATTTTTGATATTGGGATCGAGATAATTACCGTTATTCATTTCTTTAATCTGTGCCACCAGGTCAGAAGCATATTTATGACCGTTTTTCTCCGGGACATAGAGCTTTTGCCCTGCCGGAGGATCTCCACGTAAGGCAAACACATTTTCCAGGCCCAGGAAATTGAGCTCGATAAGGGCATCTTCAGTTTCTTCTTTCGAAAAACCACCACAAATTACATGCGGAACCACAGTAATATTGTGTTTATACATTACAGCAGCTGATAACCCAATGGTTCCCGGACGTTTGGTTACAATGCACCGTTCAAGGAGCCCGTCTTCACGTTCACGATAAACAATCTCCTTTTGGTGAATAGTAAAATTTATATATGCCGGATTCAGATCCGCAATATTGGAAAAAGCCTTATCGATCTTTTCCATAGAGTGCCCTTTCAAAGGAGGTAAAAATTCTACAGCAAAGAATGGCTTTTTTGCATTATGAATAATATCAATAACTTTCATTGTTTCTATTTTATTCCAAGGGATTCCAGGTCGTTAATATTCAAATTTTTCCGTTTTGCATAATCCATTTTCTGATCATCTCCTGTCTCATTAATAATAAAATAGCGTGAATCAGGATGGCTGAATATGGCGCCACACACCGATGACTGTGGTATCATTGCGAAATTTTCAGATAGTTGGATATCAATATTTTCCTGAGCATTCAGCAGATCAAGTACTGTTTTCTTTTCTGAATGATCGGGCCATATGGGATACCCCGGAGCAGGACGGATTCCCTGGTAGTGACCTTTTTTAAGTTCAGCAGGAACACCTTTTTCTTTGCTAAAACGCCACCAGAGCTTACGGCAAAGGAAATGAATTAACTCAGCGGAAGCCTCCACAAGCCTGTCAGCAAGACTATCCCGCATAAGGGATGCCATTTCGTCATCTGTAGGAAAATTGCAGTGAACAGAGGCGGCAAAAAGCCCCAGAAAATCACCACTTTCTTTAAGAAAATCGCTCAGACAATAGGTTGGAGGCTGCTGTTTGCGTAGAAATTCAAGTTTTTTGCCTGTCGATACTCTCTCTTTATCCAGAATAATTACGCTGTCACCCTGTTTTTCAACCGGAAATATCTGGCATATTGCTCTGATAAGGTATTTATCTCCATACTTCTTCAAAAACTCAAGCGCTTCTTTCTGAAGAGCCAGTGCTTCATTATCTTTTACTTTCCAGGCATGATAAAATGCGCGCCAGTTGATAAAAGGTATAAGATCTTCAGCTTTCGCTTCCACCATATTCATTTCCAATGATGCCGGTTGAGGAGGGTTATAATCCGCATGGATTTTAAAACCGTTTATACGGGCTTTTTCAAGCGGTACAAGTTCAGAAGTTTCATTTTTATACTCAGACTTTATCTTTTCATAGCGTATTTTCAGATCTTTATTCCACTGTTCACGATCATCAGATACGAGAGCATTCCAGGCGATAGAAGCCGCTACCGAAGCATCACGGGCATGTAATACGACTCCTGCCGGATAAACAGGTGCTATCTTCACAGCAGTATGCAATTCGGAAGTCGTTGCGCCTCCAACCATCAATGGGATCTTTAATCCTGCATCCTGCATAAGCCGGGCAACATTAGTCATTTCATGCAGCGAAGGGGTGATTAGTCCGCTTAACGCAATCATATCCACATTATGCTCTATTGCAGCCTGAAGGATTTTCTCTCCCGGAATCATCACGCCAAGGTCAATGATTTCAAAATTATTGCAGGAAAGAATCACCGAAAGGATATTTTTACCAATATCATGCACATCGCCTTTTACTGTTGCCAGTAGAATTTTCCCGGCGCTTTGTGTTTTGGCATCCATTTCCTGTTTCTCTATTTCCGGGCGGATAATATCCACCATAATCCGCATTGCTCTGGCGCTTTTCACCACCTGAGGCAGAAACATTTTTCCGGCACCAAACCGATCGCCCACTTCATTCATTGCATGCATCAACGGCCCGTCGATGATATCAACAGCCTTTTCATAATATTCCAGCGCCTCTGCCATATCTTCATGAGCATAATCCGATATTCCGTGCAAAAGGGCATATTTTATTCTTTCAACAATTGGCAATGACCGCCATTGTTGAATTTGTTCTTCCTTTTTGTTTTGATTGGAAAAAGAGGATGCAATTTCAGTCAGGACAGTGGCACTTTCCGGGTGGCGGTTTAAGATAACATCTTCAACAGCTTGTTTGAGTTGAGGCTCAATATCATCGTAAGTGACCTGCATTCCGGGATTTACAATCGCCATATCCATTCCGTTTTTTATGGCGTGATAAAGAAATACGCTGTGCATGGCTTCACGAACGGTATTGTTGCCCCGGAAGGAAAATGAAAGGTTACTGACACCGCCGGAGATCTTCACTCCGGGCAGGTTCTCTTTAATCCATCCAATGGAACGGATAAAATCAACAGCATAAGAATCATGCTCCTTCATACCCGTAGCAACAGCCAGTATATTCGGGTCGATAACAATATCATAAGGGTTATAACCCGCTTTCAAGACGAGTAAATCATAGGATCGTTGAGCAATGGCAATGCGACTATGAAAATCCACAGCCTGGCCGTTTTTATCAAACAGCATGACAACAACGGCAGCACCAAATTTTCTTAAGAGGGTGGCTTTTTCCAAAAAGGGCTCCTCCCCTTCCTTCAGGCTTATGGAGTTAATAACACATTTTCCCTGTGTACATTTCAGCCCTGACAGAATAACTTCCCAGTCAGAGGAATCAATCATTACAGGCACACGTGCGATATCAGGATCAGAGCCAATAAGGTTAAGAAATTCCTGCATTGCCTGAGGTGCATCAATCATGGCGTCATCCATGCAGATATCAATTATCTGGGCTCCGTTATCCACTTGGTTTCTGGCTACACTCAGAGCCTCGGCATAATTTTTCTCACGAATTAACCTGGCAAATTTCCGTGATCCGGCAACATTGGTTCTCTCACCAATATTAATAAAGTTATTCTCTTTGGTGATAAGAAGGTTTTCCAGTCCCGACAACTTCGATACAGCGCTTTTCCCGGGCAGTAATCGTGGTTTTTGGCTATTAACAGCGTTTGCAATTGCCTGAATATGATCCGGAGAGGTACCGCAGCAGCCACCCATAATATTAATCCATCCATTTTGTGCATATTCCAGGGCAAACCGGCCCATATCCTCTGCCGACTGGTTGTAATTCCCCATTTCATCTGGCAACCCAGCATTGGGATGAACACTAACATAGGAATTGGCAATTTGTGATAGCTGACTTATAAACGGGATGAGTTGTTCAGGTCCTAAAGAACAGTTCAAGCCAATGGAGAACAAGTCAAAATGCTCAATGGAGGTTACAAATGCTTCAAGTGTCTGCCCTGAAAGGGTTCGTCCGCTGGCATCAGAAATAGTAACAGAAACCATTACAGGGACTTTTTTTCCTTTATCGGCGAATAGTTTATCTATCGCAAAAAGGGCGGCCTTGCAGTTCAGTGTGTCAAAGACTGTTTCCACAAGCAATAAATCTGCTCCGCCATCCATAAGGCCATTCGCCTGTTCATAATACGCCTCCACAAGTTGGTCAAACGAGATATTTCTTGCACCCGGGTTTTGGATATCAGGAGAGATACTGGCAGAACGGTTTGTTGGCCCCATGGAACCGGCCACCCATGCCGGCTGCTCCGGATTGGATGCAAAAAACTCTGTTGCTGCTTCTTTGGCAATGGCTGCGGCAGCTCTGTTGATGGTATAGCATTGTTCTTCCAGCGCATAATCAACCATCGAGATGCTGTTCGCATTAAAAGAATTCGTTTCAATAATGTTCGCCCCGGCCTGCAGGTATGAAAGATGGATTTCTTTCATGATCTCCGGTTTTGTTATACACAAAAGATCGTTGCATCCATTCAGATTAACAGGATGACCGGCATATAATTCACCACGAAAATCATCCTCACCAAGGTTGTAGCGTTGAATCATTGTTCCTGTGGCTCCGTCAAGAACAAGAATATGACTTTTTATATAATCGTAAATATTCATAAGGATAGTTATTATGCTTCAAATTTAGAAATTAGCAGCCGGGCATCCAAGAAACGTATTATTTCATCGCTGCATATTTGATAATTTTTTCCGCTTGTACCATTAAATCGTCTACATCCTGCGATCTGAATATACAATTGCGAATATTTTCATGATCAGAATACATATGACGGAACTGGGTCCAGTACCCTTTCATACGGTTCAGTATTATACGTGAGGATGCTGACGATTGGGAAATATTTTGAAATAATGTATAATGAAAAGCAAGGAATCGTTCTTTTGAAAATTCACAATTACCTGACTGAATCCACTCCCCTAAAAAAGGATTTCCAAGTAAACCTCTGCCTATCATCCAGGAAGAGATGTCCGGCATTTGCTTTTTCAGGGTATAAAAATCATCAATTGTAAATATATCGCCATTATAGATTATTTCTTTAACGTTTATTTTCTCAATATACGGAGCAAAAAAATCCGGATCGGCTTTACCGGTGTACATCTGGGCTCCGGTTCGGGTATGTACGGTAAGTGATGTTAGCGGGAAATCATTAAACACATTTACAAGCTCTTCAAATGCAGTATTATCAGCAAAGCCCAAACGTGTTTTTACGGAGACCTTAATATCCACGTGATCGAAAACCTCTGTCAGGATGGAATGGATTTTTTCCGGATACCGCAGCAGCCCGGAGCCACGGTTTTTGCGTGTTATTTTCGGCATCGGGCATCCCAGGTTCCAGTTAATTTCATCATAGCCATACGATTCAAACACCTCCGCCATTTGGATAATCTGATCAGCATCGTTTCCTATTACCTGAGGAATAAGGGGCAAATGCTCATCATTGGGCAAAATATCTTTTAACCGGGAAGGATTTACATAGTCAACAGTCACTAATGGAATAAATGGCGCCAGAATTGCGTCAACTCCATGAAAATGCTCAGAAAATGCATCACGAAAGGGTCGTTCAGTAAATCCTCTCAATGGAGCCAGGTATATTTTGTGGTTTTTAGCCATTCAAAAAATAACTTTTAAATGCTGCTGACATTTTCATTATCGCCTGCCGGTTATCAGTCCTGTTTAAATGTTTGGGAGGCCCCTGAGGTGTATTGTTCACATCAACGATGTATATTCTGCCGTCGTTATTATCGCGAAGAATATCCAATTCGCCGTATTCAAGGTTTATGGATTTACAGAAACGATTTATTTTTTCAATTTCATCAGGTGAAAAAATGTCACTGATTTTTCTGACAACAGTTCTGGATGTTGAATTTGTAAAACGAACCTCCCTGCTTCTGTATTTAAGATAAATAAAATCCAGTGTATTAATAATTACGGGAACACGGTAGTCAAGAACCATTCCGTCAGATGTACTGTTATCAATCAGTCGCTGGTAAATATATCCTGGTTCAGGAGAA
The DNA here is from genome assembly GCA_964594665.1 of uncultured Bacteroidales bacterium. Classification (GTDB taxonomy): domain Bacteria; phylum Bacteroidota; class Bacteroidia; order Bacteroidales; family BM520; genus BM520. The sequence continues at coordinate 48,852 of CAZQNY010000001.1, read as the reverse complement.
ATGTTCCCGGAAGTGATAATCTGTCCGTCATGCTTTGCATTGATGTCATTTTTTCTTACAAATGGCAAGGTGTATGTTTCAGGGTCAATAAATGTTGAGTATCCAAAAACATCCTTAAACGCATCATCTACAAACACTTTCCCAATATCACGGCTGTAAAGGTTTATAACAGGGATGTTTTTCAGCGATTCCGGGTATTGATATTCATTGCGGTAAGTATTATACTCCCAGTAAACAGCGATATTGTATTTTTTATGTGGGATATTAGATATTGAAAAACCGAGGTGATTGGCGATTTTATAGATGGTAGATCCGGAGCTGGGATAATGTGGATATACGAGCATTCTTTTGGAAATGCCTTTAGTTTTAATCAAATTCACAATATACCGAAGGCCATATCTGAAATCTTTACTGATCCGCTCAGGCAAAGGCATAGCCTTATGGTATTTTGCAAAAATGCCCCGTTTATATTTAAAGCCTGCAGCCATAATATGATTATTGAAAGTGCAAAGATAAAAAACCGCGGAAGACCTTCATCTTTCCGCGGCAATTAACCAATTTCCGAATTGATGTTCGGAACCCTCTACCACAAGAGTATTTTTAATGTTTTTGTTTTAATAGATAAAAATCCACTGATAAACAGTCTCTGCTATAAATAGTAATACAAAAATAATTCATTATTCAAATTATCCAACAACTTATTTAATAAATTCACATCTATTCTATTAATTTAAACTGTAGAGCCTTGTAAGGCCTATACATCCGACAGCACAGAATCAAGTTTATCAAATTTATGCACATAATCATCCATGGAGAATTTTATTACTTCTTTTGCTTCATCAGAGCCATAGGTGTCAGTAATTTCAACATCACTCTCTTTACCCGGAAGGTCTTTATAAGTAAGAAAATAGTGTTTCAGTCTTTCTACAACCATATCCGGCAGATCCTTAATGCAGTCATAGGAGCCATATACTGTGTCATTTTCAAGAACAGCGATCAGTTTATCATCTACCTCATTCCCGTCTAACATTCTAAAACCACCAATGGGTCTGGCTTTAACAAGAATATCACCATGGGGAATGGTTTTTTCGGTTAGGACGCAAATATCGATAGGATCGCCATCACCCCTCAGGTCTTCTCTGCCGGTTTTATCCATACAAAATTTTGCTACTCTGGATCCGGAAAAGGTTTGTGGAATAAAACCATACAACGCCGGAACGACATTTGAGTACTTCTGGGGTCTGTCTATTCTCAGGTAGCCGGAAATTTTATCCACTTCATATTTTACGGTATCAGTAGGCACCATTTCAATAAACGTCATCACTTTATCCGGAGCATCATTGCCAATATCAACACCATGCCAGGGGTGTGATTTATACCTCAGGCCCATTAACCGGCCGATGGGATCCATTATTTTATTCGCCATAATTCTGGTTTTTAGTTTCTTTAACGAAATGATTTTAAAAATGTTCTGCTAAAACAAAAATCTTTAATAAAAATAAAACAGAAGCAATTTCGTTTTATAATTAACAGAATTTTCATATTCACAAAAAAAAGTGCATATTTGTGATCATTCTAATAACAATCATAAAGACATGAAATCAGGGAGAACGTTAACAGCACTAATCGTTTTTATCTTTACAGTAATTCTGCTTTCAGGATGTAGCACTGGCAAATCTGCAACAAACTATCCTGTTGGCATGAAACAAAAACGTGTATTTTACACCGGTACGGGAAATACAAAAGTGCCACCGGTTTCTTTAACAAAGAAACGGATTGCCAAGTCACCTCCCAAAAACTATGTCGTGCCCGATAGTCATAAAACACCTATGTACAAATAAACTCCTTATGCGCTGTATCATCAGCGCTTTTTTTATATCTGTATTATTTTACTCATCCTCATATATTTGTGGATGTTCAGGAAACCCAAGGTTTTTCACACTATATTCTTTTGAATAAGTAAAAAACACTGCTTTCGCAGAAGAACATAATTGCATGTCAGGATCAAAAAGTTGAATTTCAATAAATGCGAGGTTACGTTTTATTTCTGTTATTTTCCCCCGCAAAGTAATTTCTCCTCTGTTGGTTGGTACTGGTTTTTTGTATTTAATATCCAACCGGGAGGTAACGCCTGATGTTATCATCTTAACATAGACAAGCCAGGAAGCAGTTTCATCCATTAATGTAGCCTGTATACCGCCATGCAAGATATTATTATATCCCTGAAAACGAGGCTGTGGATCCCATTTGCAAAAAAGTTCTTCACCATCTTCATAAAAAGTCATCTGCAATCCGTGAGGATTATCATGGCTGCAACCAAAGCAATAATATCCGGATGTTTTATCGTAAGGATTTTTGATTTTTCTCATGCGAAAGCTTACTTTTCTTCTCCTTTATGATACTTTGCAACACCAATTTCTTTTCCGGCCTCGTCATATGAGTACCATTTTCCTTCTTTTAATCCGTTTTCGTACGATCCTTTCAGTTTAACAATACCGTTTTGCCAATATTCGACATATTCTCCAATTGGTTCATTTTCGCTATATTGTTCCTCTATCATAAGGGTTCCGTTTTCATAATAGGTTTTATTGGTACCGTTAAGCAGGCCATTTTCGTAGGTATATTCAGCAATCATATTACCATTCTCACCAAACCAGCGTGAGGGTCCGTCTTTGATGCCCATTTTGTAAGTAGCCTCTTCCAGGACTTTGCCTGGTTTGTTGGAATAGTACGTCCTTTTTAGGCCATCTAATTGTCCATCTTTATAGTTGGCATCTTCGAGCATGGTGGCACCGCGGTTAAATTTCCGGGATCTTCCATTTAATTTACCATCCTTATAATGTTTCTCCACTGTAAAATAACCTCTGCGATCCACTTCAATGAATATCCCGTCAAGCTTTCCGTGATTATATTCCTGAATCTGATGAACTATACCTTTAGAATAATGATAGCTAATCCAGGTGCCATCTTTTTCATTATCAACATAATTTCCATAGGCCTGATTTCTTCCCTCTTTTTCTTCCCAAAAGCCTTGTTTCAGATTATTTTCATCGGTGATATTTATTTCACCTTCATATCCAAGAGGATTTGAGGTGTTTTCCGGTTGTTGGGCAAATAAATTTGCTGTAAAAAGCAAAAAAGCGGTAAAGAGAATAATATTTTTCATGGTGTTTGATTTTTTCACAACAAAAGTAATGGGAATATGTCAGAAACTCAACATTATGGCCTTATATGTGATTACAAAACCCTGAGCAGATCTGCATATAAATCATAGTCCTCGGCGTCAGTAATCATTACTTCACAAAAACAGCCTTCAAGGTTTACCGTTTCCTTGCATCTGATTAGCACCTCATTATCAACCTCCGGAGAGTCATATTCGGTTCTGCCAATCCAAAACTCTCCTTCTTTGCGATCGACCAGGATTTTCATAGTTTTCCCGATCATTTTAACATTATGCTCAAGGGAAATTTGCTGCTGAAGATCCATTAAAATATCACGACGCTGGTCTTTGGTTTCCTCATCAACATCATCTTCCAGATTATATGCGGAGGTATCTTCTTCGTGGGAATAGGTAAAAATCCCCATTCGCTCGAAACGGCATTCCTTAATAAAATCCTTTAGCTCGTTAAATTCCTCTTCTGTTTCGCCGGGATATCCAACAATAAAAGCTGTTCGTATAGCAGCATCCGGCATCATCGATCTGAACTTCCTGATTAGCTTCATGGTCCCGTTGGCGTCAATTCCACGCCGCATGGATTTCAGTATTCTTGTATTAATATGCTGCAAAGGAATATCGATGTAATTCACCACATTGGAATGCGTATTAAAAACCTCTATTAATGCGTCATCAAAGCCAAGAGGAAATGTGTAATGGAGTCGGATCCATGTGTTGGGATTTTCTTCTGCAAGTCGTTTCACCAGAGGTGCAAGTCGGTTTTCACCGTATATATCTCTGCCATAGTAGGTAAGATCCTGTGAAATAAGCAGCAACTCTTTAACGCCACTCCTTACCAGGTCGCGACACTCACGGGAGATATCATCTTCTTTTTTGCTTATATGGCGTCCCCGTATTCCGGGAATAGCACAAAAGGAGCATTTGCGGTCGCAACCTTCAGCAATTTTAACATAGGCATAATGCTTTGGTGTTGAGAGCATTCGCTCTCCAAGCAACTCCTTACGCCAGTCAACATCAAAATCCAAAACGATTTTTTTTAGCTCGTCAACACCATACCAGCTATCTACTTCCGGCATTTCATGCTGTAATTCAGATTTATAGCGTTGACTAAGGCAGCCCATCACCGCCAGACGACTGATCTGACCTGTTTTACGTGCTTCTGCGAAACGTAAGATCGTATCAATACTTTCTTCTTTGGCATCATTTATAAAACCGCAGGTATTGATAATCACATAATCAGAGAGTTCACCGCTGTCAAAAGTTATTTCATATCCCTGTCCCTGCAGCTGGCCCGCAAGTGACTCACTGTCAACAGTATTCTTACTACAACCAAGTGTTACAATATTGACTTTTTTCATTTCTTCCGTCTTTCTTGAAAGTGCAAAGGTAAACAATAACAAATTCCTTACATTTGTAAAAAAGTCAGACCATGAAAAGAATCGTTACTTTACTGTTAAGCCTGTATATAAGCCTTTGTGTATTTGCTCAGTTTCAATTACCGGATCAGGGACCCGTTTATATCACTTCCGAAGTACCACGAATTGATATAAACATAAATCCGGATACCCTGGACTGGATCTATGATCACCCGGAGAGTGATATTGAGTTTCATGCTGATTTTATGTTTACTTCATCAGAAGAAAATGAAACATTTGAAGATATAGGATTCCGTTTACGAGGAAACACATCACGCTATTCAGCAAAAAAATCCTTTAAGTTATCCTTTAACACATTTGTTGAAGGTGGTGATTTTCATGGTTTTGAAAAGATGAACCTCAATGGAGAGCACAACGACCCCTCTGTATGCCGAGCCCGGATTGGCTGGGATCTTGCCCGCATTTGGGACCTCCCCGGAAGCAGAGCTAACCATGTACAATTGTATATTAATGGAAACTATCATGGATTATACCTTAATGTGGAACATATTGATGAAGAATTCACCGGCACCTACTTTGACAGTAAAAACGGAAACCTGTACAAATGCCTCTGGCCTGCCGATTTAGCATGGAAAGGTGATAACCCGGAAAGCTATAAGGAAGAATTTTCAGGGCGCAGGGCTTATGATTTAAAAATTAATGAAGAAATTGATGACTATACGGGGCTCAGGGATTTGATTAAAGCAATTGACAACACCTCCCCGGATCAGTTTTACAATGAGTTAAACAAAATATTCAATGTTCAGGAGTACCTCAAATTCATGGCTCTGGAGGTTGTTTTAGGGCACTGGGATGATTACATCTATAATAAAAACAACTACTACCTATATCATAACCCCATATCAGGGCGGTTTGAGTTTTTGCTTTATGACCTTGATAACACTATGGGCATTGACTGGTCAGGGATTAGCTGGGATTCAAGGAATATCTATTCGTGGGGTGCGGACTGGGAACCCCGGCCATTGTATGATAATATTATGAGTAACCCTATTCTCAGGGATCAATACTCGTTTTATGTTGAAGAGCTGACGGGCATCATCAATTCAACCTCATTTGTCCAATATATCGAAGCATTACATTCCACGCTACTGCCTTATATCTCAAATGACCCATACTATCCGCTGGATTATGGTTTTTCAACAGAGAGCTTTAATAATTCATTCACAGAATCCTGGGGCAGTCATGTAAAAAAAGGCATCATTCCTTACCTCTCGGCCAGAGCATCATCAGCACTAAGTCAACTTGAAAATTATAATATGTATCCGGTGATAAAATATCCTGAAAGAAATTCCCCTGGAGCTTTTTCAGAATTCGTTGTTTCAGTATATGTTATTGATGACCAGCCGGATATGACCGTTGAACTCCAATATCAGATTAATAGTGGTGAGGTGCTTACAGAGCAGCTTTACGACGACGGGCTACATAATGACGGAGATGCAGGAGATCATATTTTCGGTGGTTCAGCACCGGCAACTGGTTATGCAGCAACAATATCCTATAATATTGCCGCAACAGACAACATCGGGCAAACATCGTATGTTTTTGCTGATTTTCAGCAGTTTGAAATCCTGGAAGGTGGCGATTATGCCTTGTATATCAATGAATTCATGGCTGATAACGAAACGTATCTTGCCGACCAATATGGTGAATATGATGACTGGATAGAGCTTTGGAACGGAGGTTCTGCAGCTATTGATCTCGATGGAATGTTTTTATCCGACGATGCGGCAGAGCCGGATAAATATATGTTGCCGGATATCACCTTGCAACCCGGAGATTTTATCCTTATATGGGCCGACAAAGATGAAGACCAGGGTGACCTTCATGCCGGATTTAAACTCTCGAAAGACGGAGAATATATCGGGCTTTTTGATGTTGAAGCTTCAGGATATGCACTTATTGATGAAATTGATTTTGGGGAACAGGAAACCGATATCTCGTATGGCCGTGAACAGGATGGTGATGATCAATGGATCACATTTAACAGTCCGACTGCCGGCACTTCCAACAATGAAAGCAGTATTGAAGAATTGTCAAACAACGGAATTTCTGTATGGCCGGTTCCGGCAAATAACATTTTACATGTACAGATCAATAATTTAACTGAAGCCACATTGTCTATAACCGATATTGCAGGAAGAAAAATCCAAAACATCAATCTGAATAATTCAGAGGCAACAATCAATATCACAGATTTTAAACCCGGGGTATACTTTGTTTATGTTGAAGAAACAAAAGCATATGTAAGGTTTATAAAATATTAGAATGAAAGAATTTAAAAACACGCGATTTTCTTTTGGTGAAGAGCTTGCCAATGCAATTTCACATGGTGCAGGGTTGGCATTTAGCATTGTTGCCACCATTCTTCTTATTGTTCGGGGAAGCAGAATGGGCAGCGCAGAGCATATTGTTTCATTTTCTGTTTTTGGCGCATCCATGATAAACCTTTACCTCTCCTCTACCCTGAATCATTCACTGCGTTCAGGAACAAAAGCTAAAAATTTCTTTCACAACTACGACCAGATAGCTATTTATCTTTTAATTGCCGGCACTTATACACCTATGGCACTTGTTGTTATGAAAGGCAACTGGGGCTGGACTATGTTTGGTTTGGAATGGGGGCTTGCACTTGCCGGTATTCTTGTAAAAAGCATTTTGCCAAACAAGTACGAACGAGGCGTAAATATATTTGTGGTGCTAAGCTTTATAATGATGGGATGGATGTTGTTATTTTTCCTTATTCCTTTGTTTCAGGGCATGCATCCAATGGGAATGGGCTACATTTTTATTGGTGGTGCGTGCTATACGTTGGGAGTAATCTTCTTTAAAATGGAAAAAAAGATGCCATACTCGCATCTGGTATGGCATCTCTTTGTGCTTGCCGGGACGGTATGTCACTGGTTGGCAATATATAACTATGTTGCTCCTGTAGCTATTTAATGTGCAATAATAATTTTATACGACTTTTTTTGTTTTCCATCAAAAGAGGTAAGAAATACAGTTCCGTTATTCCAGCCTGAGATATTAATCACTCCATTGTTTTCGTTGGATCTGTATAATTCTTTTCCATTTATGTTTGTTACAGAAACTATTGTTACATTGTCAGGTAAATCATATTTAATAACATCAGATGCAGGGTTAGGGTACACAATAGCCTGTTCTTTAAAGCTTTCCATACCAACATTTGTGGTTGGTGTAAAGTCCCATATTCCTCTGCCATAGGATGCAAAACGCGCAAAATCATCGACCCACTCAACGCTCCAGAATGCCTGATCCGGGACGCCCGCATCGAACAGGTCGGTCCACTCGCCTGTTTGCAAATCACAGGCAAAAGCGCCAATTTCAGTAGCGGCAAAAAGCATTGTTTCATCGTCATTTAGCACTAAATCAAAGACCAAAGTAAAAGGTAATCCATTATTAAACGGTTCAAAAGATTCACCGGCGTCATAAGATACAAAGACAGGGCTGGACGAATATCCCGATCCACCAATATAAATAGTATTTGGGTTATTTTGTGACACCACAATGGAGGCACCATAAAAATAGTGGCATCCGGGGCCGGTAAAGCCTTCAGATTTACTCCATGTAGTTCCAAAATCATTGGAGATAAAGAAAGTCCCCTCTGATGTTAAAACATACCTGTTAATGGGATTGCTTTTATCGTAAGCCATTGCAGAAATCTTTGCATCACCACCTTCGCTAAAGTCAAAGTCCTGCTCAATATACGTTATTGATGAACCATTGGCAGAAAGATAAAAGATATGGGATCCGGAGGTCGTGCTTCCACCGGCGACGTAACAGGAGGAAGGGTTATAGGGATCTTCCATAAGTTGTGGCATCCAGTAATATCCTGACCCAACAAAGCTCCACATTTTGTTGTCCTGACCATTTACTGCATCAGGGTAATACATGGCAAACGTTGGATAAACCGTCCATATGGATGCTCCGTCATCACCGGAAACAATATGCCCGTAATCACCACTTATCAGTTGATCAAAAGCATAAACATCATCTCCGGTTTGTCCGGAAACAGTACGCTGAAAGCCCTGGTCCTGGGCACCGGCATAAATAACGGCAGGATCTTCTTTAAAAGTATAAGTAGAATAATACTGACTGACGCGGAGGTTCTCCATTGAAATATTCTGCACAGAAGATAAATAATCGGTGCTTATATAGGTTCCCCCATCTGTATTAATAAAAAGCAGCTCCTGGCCATCAACTTTAAACGGGCTTATGCCGGGGATATCGGCATGCAGCATGGTCTCTTCTGATCCATAGTATTGCCACCATTCATTTTTCTTGGTCCAGGTTTGTCCTCCGTTGAGCGACCTGAAGCAACTAACACCACCAAAGTACACCGTATTGGGATTATCCACTGATACAGCAAAACTATTCATCTGGAAAGGGCCTTCAGAAACCTGTCCTTTTTGATTCCAGGAGACCCCACCATCATTTGAAGTATAAAAATGTGTTATATTGTTTGAGGTTTTAGCTACATAAAAGTTTTGGGGGTTATTCTCATCAAAAGCAGAAATCCTTGTCTGCCCGGATGTTTCCGGAAGGGTTCCAAGCACTGTAAACTGATCCTGAGAATCAAGTCTTCCAAATGTTGTTCCTGCGATCAAATAAATATTCTCAGGATGATAATATCCTGCCCACATATCAAATTCTGATTCAGCACCATATTCCGGTTCGGGAAATTCAAGAATCTGCTCAAATGATTCTCCCATATCAACAGATTTATAGACGCAGGTAATTTTATTCCAGTTTGAATAATCCCATTCCATGGTAAGCGCATAAATCACATCATTAACAATAACTGCCCTTCGAAGTGTTCCCCAGTTTTCGGCATTTTCCAATCCGGTAGTATAGGTCCATGATACACCCTGATCATCAGAATAGAGAAAGCCCTGAATATTCCAGTCGCCGGTTGCCGCTAACCAGCGTTCGCTTCCGTTAAAGGGTATACGGCGAAAAAAATGTATTCCGGTAATCTGAAAATTATCATTCAGACACTCCCAGTCGTTGCTGCCAGGTGTTCCCTTCCAGATATTCCCGCCTGAAGACACCAGGTAGACCTCTCCTGTAAGTGAATCGTAATCGGCAAGATGCGTGCGGCCTGCAAGGTTGTTTGATCCTACTTCACGCCACTCGCCCTGAATAGCATCCATTTTTCCTGCTGACAAGGTTCGATGTTGTCGCAATGCGATGTCCATTTGGCGCCAGTTGGTTTCCGGAGCACAACGGTGCATTGCATCAAACCACTCCTCTTTACGCTTAAAATGTTCATCATCTTCCCCCTCGACAATAATGGTATCGACAGGTGCAGGAATGGATTTCTTTTTTTGAAAATCAGAAATAAAAACGATAATCACCAGAATGGAGATTAAGGCCGGTAGCGCTACTTTTTTCATGGATTCATTTTTTTATAATCATCCAAAAATAGAAAAAAGAACGGAACATTAAACAGTGCTCCGGCTATCGGAACATTTTAACAAAGCATCGTTTGCGCTTATGCTGGATATGCTGATAATTCTTCCAGTGTTGAATAGCCTTATGATTTGTTTCAATAATACCGGTAGTTTCCACATTTTCAACACCATCGCGAATCATCACCTGCTGGAGTTCATTAATGAGCACAGCACTAACTCCTTTTGCCTGATATTCAGGGAGAACACCAGTAAGAAAGAGGTCTACGACTTCAGGATTTTTCTGAGCTTTAAGTACTTGTCCTGCATTAAAAAGTGTAAGCTTTCCATTTACCTTTTGCATTGCCTCCGACAGAGAAGGAACGCCAATAATAAACCCGATTACATCATCTGCATGAGTAGTTATGACCTTTACATAATCAGGATTCATGGCACTTATATACCTGTTGATATAATATGCTATTACTTCATCAGAAAGTTCCACAAAAGAAAATAACCCGGCAAAAGCTTCATTAAGAGTATGGAATATTTTATAAGCCCATGGCTTAATTTCCTTGGTTTTTTTAAAACTCACCACTTTCAGGCGAGATCTTTTTTTGATCATATCGGCAAGACGCGCAGCTTTTTCCGGCACCTCTTTATCCAGGGTAAGACGAAATTCCACCCAGTCCATCTGCTTTTTATAATGAAGCCTTTGGAGATGCTTTTTATAGTAATCCATATGGTACTCACTGGCAATGGAAGGCATATAATTAAATCCTTCGATAAGCATTCCCTGATGGTCGAGGTTGGTAAATCCCAATGGCCCTTCAACGCCATCCATTCCATTTTCACGCAACCATGTTTCCGCTGTATTAAACAACATATCAACAACCTCTCTGCTATCTTCAAATTCAAGACGCGTAAATCGTCCCAGTTTTTGCCCTGTTTTCTCAATGGCACGGTGGTGGATCAGTGCTCCGATTCGTCCCACAGGCTGATTATCGCGGTATACAACCCAAAAATTTGCTCTGGCATATTTATGACATGGATTTTTTTCCGGTAACAGAGCATTAAGCTCATCTTTCTTTATGGGTGGGACCCAGTATGGGTTGTCTTTATAGATTATAAAAGGTACTTCAACAAAGTCTTTTAACGCTTTCTTTGTTTTTGCCTCAACAATTGTTATTGACATGATTCATTATTTTAATCTGCAAATATATGTAAAAGAGTAGTGAGAGCTGAGTTACATCTATTAAAAATGATTTGTACTTTTGCCCAATGGAAATCGCTACCTTGTTTATTATAGCAATTGGATTATCGATGGACAGTCTTGCTGTATCCTTTGCCAGCGGATTATGCCTTGGCAAAGTACACCTAAAAGATGCACTTTCAATCGCTCTTACCTTTGCTGTATTTCATTTTATTATGCCTTTTCTGGGATATTATGCCGGATATAGCTTTCATGATCTTGTTAAAGAATGGGATCACTGGATTGCCTTTGTTCTTTTGGCATTCCTTGGTATTAAAATGATTGCAGAAGGTTTGCAACGCAAAGACCAGGATTGTTTTGATCCCCGAAAGCTTAAGACAAGACTCACACTGGCACTGGGCACATCAATCGACGCTCTTGCCGTTGGTATAAGCCTTGCATTTCTGGAGATGAATGTAATTATCTCCTGTCTGATTTTTGGGTCAACAGCAGGTATTATCTCCTTCCTGGGGATTTATGCCGGGAAGCAGATTAATATCAAAAATCTAAGAGTAGAAATTATTGGTGGTGTAATTCTTATATTAATAGGTATAAGAATTCTGTCAGAACATCTGGTAAAACACATTTAGATTATTTCACTCTGTACCAGGTTTGGGTGCGGTAAAGGAAGCCGATATATCCCCGTACCTTTAGTTCATTATTGTTATCTTCATCAACCCACATCTTACAGTCGTACCATTTACCATTCTCAGGGTCGATAATTCCATCGTCTTTATACCATTCATCGTCATCCTTTTCCAGGCCATTGACAATCTGCATACCGATAATCTTTTTGTTTTTTAATTTTCCTTCACAGGCAGTACAGAGAGGATCGGGGTCTTCACCGGGTTCTTTGTACAATTTTATAATCGTTCCGAATACTTTCCCGTTTTTCAGCTCAATTTCTACTTCCGATTTGGTTTTCCCGGAGTTATCATCAACGGTTTTCCATACTCCTTCAATGGATTGAGCGTTGAGCGCTAATCCGGCGAGTGCAAAAGCACATAAAGCAATAATTCTCATTGTAATCTTCATAAATACACTTTTTGGTTTATTGATTTGGGAGTAAATATACAAAAAAACACATAAGTAGAGAAGATATCTATTCAATGCAAACGTTTGCATTTCCCTCAATGTTAAATTAATGTTAACAAACAACATACTACCTGTTTTGAGGGGGAGGATTTTAAAAACAATGTATTTATATTTGCATGACCCCATTAAAACGAGGGGGTGCTTCAATAAAAAAGATAGTTTTATGAGCAAGCTTCGATTTTCAGCATTACAAGAAGTTTTAAACAGAAAACCTGTTACTATAGATTTCCCTAAAGAAAAAATTTCTGATTACTTTGGGATGAATGTATTTGACAGGGATAAAATGCGTGCGTACTTGTCTCATGATGCTTTCCAACGTGTAATTGAAGCAATAGATAATGGTGAACCAATAGAGCGTAAATATTCTGATCAGGTAGCTTCAGGAATGAAAGCCTGGGCTGTTGATAAAGGAGCCACACATTACACACACTGGTTTCATCCCCTAACAGGAACGACAGCGGAAAAGCACGATGCATTTTTCGAGTTTAATGCACAGAACAGTGTCATTGAATCGTTTGAAGGCGGCCACCTTGTGCAGCAGGAACCTGACGCATCAAGTCTTCCCAACGGAGGTATACGCAACACATTTGAAGCACGGGGATATACTGCCTGGGATCCTACTTCCCCTGCATTTATAATTGATCGCACCTTATGTATTCCTACCGTATTCGTTTCGTATACCGGCGATGCACTTGACTATAAAACCCCACTGTTACGGGCTCTTAATGCACTTAATGGAGCTGCAACAGAAGTATGTTCCTACTTTAGCAAGGATGTTACATCTGTATCTACCAATCTGGGTTGGGAACAGGAATATTTCCTTATCGATAAAGCTCTGTATAATGCACGCCCTGACATACAGCTTACAGGCCGTACCCTTATGGGGCATGCCTCTGCAAAAGATCAGCAATTGAGCGATCATTACTTTGGATCTATTCCTGTAAGAGTTTCAGCTTTCATGAAAGACCTTGAGGTTGAGTGTTATAAACTTGGGATCCCCATAAAAACACGTCATAATGAGGTGGCACCCAACCAGTTTGAGTGTGCTCCTATTTTTGAAGAAGCAAACCTGGCAGTGGACCATAACATGCTGTTGATGGATGTAATGGATAAGGTTGCCAGCAAACACAATTTTAAAGTTTTACTTCACGAGAAACCTTTTAAAGGAATAAACGGATCCGGAAAGCATAACAACTTTTCCATGGTAACAAACACAGGTATCAACCTTTTGTCGCCGGGAAAAACACCAAAGAAAAACATGCAATTCCTGACCTTCCTCGTCAATACTATTGCCGCTGTTTACAGCCATGCTGAATTATTGTATGCTTCCATAGCATCCATTGATAATGAACATCGTTTGGGTGGACATGAGGCTCCTCCAAGCATTATTTCCGTTTTTATTGGCTCCACGCTAACCGAAATCCTTGATGAGCTGGAGAACCGCATTACGGATGATAAAATGACACCAAATGAAAAGGCTGAATTGAAATTAGATATTGGCAGAATCCCGGATATTCTGCTGGATAATACCGACAGAAACAGAACATCGCCCTTTGCCTTTACTGGTAACCGTTTTGAATTCAGGGCTCCGGGGTCGAGTGTCAACTGTGCTGCACCAATGACTGTTTTAACAGCTGCCGTGGCAAGCCAGCTAAAAACATTTGCTGCAAATGTTGAAAAACTGGTTTCACAGGGCATCAAGCGCGACGAAGCAATATTTCAGGAACTACGTGATACCATTACTGCAGTAAAACCTATTCTCTTTGAAGGAGACGGATACAGTTTTGAATGGAAAAAAGAAGCTATGAAAAGAGGTTTGCCGATTTTTGAAGGCACTCTTGACCCGATAAAAGCATTTACAACTCCTAAAACGGAGGAACTTTTTATATCTCAAAACATCCTCACTTCCAGAGAACTCTATGCGCGCTATAAAGTCAGAGTTGATGCTTATACCAAAAGGCTGCAGATAGAATCCAGAGTTCTTGGTGACCTTACGAAAAACCATATTGTCCCGGTTGCTCTTAAGTATCAAAACAGTCTTATTGAGAATATTAAAGGATTAAAAGATATTTTACCGGAAAGAGAATACAATGAAATTGCATCACCAGAGATTGATGTAATCAAAGATATTTCATATCACATTGCATATATTAAAACAAATGTGAAAGATATGACAGAGGCAAGAAAAGTTGCCAATGCAATTACTGATGACGTGGAAAAGGCCTATGCCTATTACGGAACAGTAAAACCTTATCTGGACAAGATCAGGTACCATATTGACAAGCTTGAGCTAACAGTTGACAATGAACTGTGGCCCTTGCCGAAGTACAGAGAACTCCTCTTTTATCGTTAATCATAGCGATGACGCAGGCCAGGTCCTTTGGTCTGACGTTCATATTGGTTTTGTGGGTTTATTGGGCCGTCTCCGATCTCCTCGGAGCGGTCTATTTTTTTTTCAGTATTTTGTATTCAGAAAAATAATAGTAAATCTATGCCTGCCTGCAAGTATTGAATTCAAAATATTTGTATATTGTAAAACCATATACATGAATTCAAAAGGTAATGGACACAACAGAACTACAAAACAGCTATCTTGATGCTTTGCTGGCACCTGATAAACATCAGGCACTTAAAATAATTGATACCTATATCAAGCAGGGCAATATGGTAACTTCCGCATATGAAAATATAATTAAGCCCTCTTTATATCGTGTTGGAGAATTATGGGAAACAAATGTTATCTCTGTTGCGCAGGAGCATGTTGCGACAGCAGTAACAGAAGATGTGATGAATTTTCTTATTCACTATATTATTTCTGAAAAGCGCACCGATAAAACAATTCTGCTGGGTTGTGTTGAAAATGAATATCATCAGGTAGGTATAAAAATGGTTGCAGACATGTTTGAAT
The DNA here is from genome assembly GCA_964594665.1 of uncultured Bacteroidales bacterium. Classification (GTDB taxonomy): domain Bacteria; phylum Bacteroidota; class Bacteroidia; order Bacteroidales; family BM520; genus BM520. The sequence continues at coordinate 33,578 of CAZQNY010000001.1, read as the reverse complement.
CCGTTGGCTGGAGCACCCACTTTCTTGGCTCCAATACTCCCACAAAGGAACTTATCCGATATGCCAAAACAATAAATCCTTCTGTTATAGCCCTTTCCGCAAGTATCTATTTCAATATGGCCGTTTTACGAAAAATGGCAACTGAAATAACGAATGCATTGCCTGATATAATTATTCTGGCCGGCGGTCAGGCATTCCGCCATGGAGGAAAGCAGTTGTTTCAGGATACCAGAAATTTGATAATAATTGAAAACCTGTTTTCTTTACAGGAATATATAACCAAAAACCTTACTAATGAATAGAGATTATCTGATTGAAACTGCAGGAAGTATTGCTCCTGTTAGCGAAAGTGCTGCAGAGGCATACGAGAAAAAAATTGAAATTATGACCTCAGAGATTAATGAATCTTTTCTGGCTCGTAACGACCTTAATGAATTGATTAACGAAGCAAATATCGAGATGATGAAAGATAATCATCATAATCATGCCCGTTTTATCCATTCTCTACTGGTACACTATTCTCCGGAAGTGTTTGTAGATACAATACTGTGGGTGTTTAAAGCCTATCGCTCACACGGATTTAGTTCCATATACTGGGCTGCGCAGCTTAATAGTTGGATAGAACTAATAAAAAAACATCTCGATCCCGAATCATATAATCAGATTGCACCTTTGTATTATTGGATGCAGATAAATATCCCTGTTTTCACAATGATAAGTAATGACGAGATTGATGCAGGAAAATCACAACATTAATAGTAACAATCAATACGTTGCATTAAGGCACAAGACCAAACTATTACAAGGGGTACTAACCAGCACATCATTTTGTTTTGCTCTTTTCAAACCCGATGGAACGCTGGTGTATAATAACCCCGGGTTTCGCTTATTATTCAGGGGTAAACCAACACTTGAAAATGCCACTCCCGATATATTGAGTCTTGTTCAATCTGCAAAAGGCGAAAAAATATATACGGGGAAAATTAATTTTTATGAACCGGGAGAAATAGCGCTTACGGTGGAAGGTGAGGTGTATTATGAAAATAATGAAATCGCTGTTATCGGTTCGGTGAATATTTCTGACTTAAAAACGAATTCTGAAAACATCGCTTCGCAAAACAGAGAGATAAATAACCTTCAGCGGCAGTTGATGATTGAAAAACGCAAGCTTGAAATAGCTCACAACCAGTTAAAAGATGCCCAAAGCATGCTTGTTCAATCAGAAAAAATGAATGCATTGGGGCACCTTGTGGCTGGCGTGGCTCATGAAATCAATAACCCACTCTCCTTTATTGCATCGAATATCTATAACCTTGAACTTAACTTCAACGATGTGGTTAATACATATTCAAAAGTTAAGGAAGCCATCCTTCATGATAAAGATTTATTACATGTTTCAGAAGAGGCTGAAACAGAATATCAAACAACTTTAGCTATTGAAGAGTACAATGAATTGCTTGCCGGCGCATCAGAGGGAGTAAAACGAATTCAGAAAATAGTTCGCGACTTAAATCAATTTAGCCGCAAAAACCAGGCGCAGTTAAAAGTTGTGAATATTAAAGACAACATCGAAAGCACCTTGTCGTTGATTCACCCGGAATTAAAGAAGCGTAAAATTGAAACAGATATAGCTATCGACCCTACATTAAATTTTAAAATCTATGCCGGAGAATTTAACCAGGCGATTATGAACATCCTGCTAAACAGTATTTCGGCAATAGATATTGACGGGAAGATAGTGATAGAAGCAAAAGAAGATGATAAAAGACTTATATTAGCAATTTCGGATACCGGAGAGGGCATAAATTCAACAATTATTGATAAAATTTTTGATCCGTTTTTCACAACCAGGGAGCCGGGAAAAGGCACAGGACTCGGTTTAGCGGTTACCCACACCATTATCACACAATTGCATAGGGGGAAAATCGGGGCCCATTCAACTGAAAAAAAGGGAACAACAATATTTATTGAAATACCACAGCAATAATACTATGAAGAATAATATACTGCTTATTGATGATGAAGTTGAAATACTAAATACGCTGCGACGACAATTACGTCGTAAGTATAATGTATTGACATGCAATGATCCAAGGGAAGCCATTGATATAATGAATAACAATGATATACAGGTTGTGCTCTCCGATCAACGTATGCCTGAGCTTTCAGGCGTTGAACTTTTTGGATTATTAAAAAGCAATCATCCGGATACAATCCGACTTTTAATTACCGGATACACTGATCTTGAGGCAGTTATTGACGCCATAAACACTGGAAGCATATACCGCTACATTCAGAAGCCCTGGAATCCTGTAGAGCTTGAGTTGATTATCGATGAAGCCTTTGAAAAATACAACCTTATGCATTCCAACAGAACCTTAATGCAAGAGTTAAAGAAACATAATGAAAAACTGGATCATCTTGTTAACGAGCGTACAAAGGAGCTTGAGAATGCAAATGAACATCTTCAGGAATTAAATAAGGAGAAAAACCGATTTTTACGTACTGCTGCTCATGACCTCAGAAACCCCATTGGTGTTGCTTCAAGCCTTGCAAACCTTATTGCAGCGGAACTTAATACCTTACCCGATAATCTTAAAATAAAATATCTGAAGATTATTGAAGAACGATGTGATTTCTCACTGGAGATGATTAACAACCTGCTCGACATCTCCAAAATCGAAACCGGAAATCTTGATACCAAAGCTGAACCTGTTAATTACGCTGCTTTGGTTAATAAAACCATTGAATTTAATACCATTTTCTCCAAACAAAAGCATATTTCCATAACTGCTGACATTGACCCTACCCTTGGTGAATTGCTTATTGATAAACAATTAATAGAGCAGGTTCTGACTAATCTAATCAGTAATGCTATAAAATACTCATATCCTGAAGGGAAAATAAAAATATCATGTATTAAAAGCAACGGGAAGGTACTTACACGGGTAAAAGATTATGGCACCGGGATAAAAAAAGATGAGCAGGAAGGGCTGTTTACGCCCTTCTATCGGTCAAGCACACGCCCAACAGCAGGAGAAAGCAGTACAGGCCTTGGACTTGCAATTGCAAAAAAAATTATCACTGTCCATGATGGAACGATAGGTTTTGAATCGGAAGAAGGTAAAGGCTCCTGTTTCTGGTTTACCCTTCCGGAGTAGTTATTTTTCATCCGCTTTTTTGTTTAATATTTACTATGAAGATTTTACATACTTCAGACTGGCATATAGGCAAACGGTTGTATGCCTTTTCAAGACTTCCCGAGCAGCGTCTCATTCTCGATGAGATATGTCATATTGCAAACGATTGGCAAGTGGATGCCGTGGTTATCGCCGGCGATATTTTTGATACTTTTAATCCTTCCACAGAGGCCATGCAGCTATTTTATGGCACCGTAAAACGTTTGTCAGACAACGGCAGGCGGGCAGTAATTGTTATCGCCGGAAATCACGACTCTCCCGATCGCATTGAAGCCCCGGAAGAACTGGCAAGGGAATGCGGCATTTTGCTAATCGGTAACCCAAATACAAAAATTCAAGCCTTTGAGCTTGAAACTGGAATGAAAGTCACAAAAACTGATAACGGCTTTTGCGAACTACAAATACCGGGATGTGATACACCATTAAGGTTACTTTTGACACCTTATGCCAACGAGTACCGCTTGAAAACAATTCTGGACAGTGAAAACAAGGAACAACAGTTCAGAGACATCCTGCAAAACCACTGGCATAAACTTGCCGGAAAATATTGCGATAAAGCAGGGGTCAATCTACTGATAGCCCATGTTTTTATGATTCCAAGAGGTGCAGAATTGCCTGAAGAACCAGAGGATGAAAAACCTATTCTTCATGCCGGTGGCGTTCAGGCCATATTCACTGAAGCTGTACCGGAACAAATCCATTATACTGCACTCGGCCATTTACACCGCGCTTTTTTTACCGATGGAAATAAACATAAAATACGATACTCAGGAACCCCGTTAGCCTATAGCTTTAGCGAAGCAGGTCAAAAAAAATCGGTTTCCATTGTTGATTTTACGTCACCGGAAAGCCCAGTATTTACTGAAATCCCTTTAACAAACGGCAAACCACTTGTAAGGCTTAGCTGTAATTCTGTTGAAGAGGCTTTAACAGAATTATCGCACTATAACGATGCGCTTATTGAACTGACAATTTTCACCGAAAACTACATCTCTGCTGAAGAGAAAAAAAGCCTTGAAAATGCGCATGACGGTATAGTTACGATTATTCCAAACATCAAAACAGATATATCGGCAGGCAGCGGGCCACACAGTATTGACTTGTCACAGGGAATTGAAAGCCTTTTTGAATCATTTTTCGAAAGCCGAACAGGACAAAAGCCGAATAAAGAATTAACAACACTATTTCAGGAAGTTATTGCAAAGAAATCATGATACCGGAAAAACTGACCATCCAGGGCATATATTCGTACCAGGAAAAGCAAACCATTGATTTTAAGCCATTAACAGATGCCCGCCTATTTGGAATCTTTGGCCATGTGGGAAGCGGAAAATCCACTATACTGGAGGCCATTATTTTTGCTTTGTATGGACGCACAGAACGTATTGGCAATCAGGGCAGAAACTATAACATGATGAACCTGCGGTCTGATAAGCTGTTTATTGACTTTTTGTTCTCTGTCAGGGATATCAGGCTAAAAGCTACCGTTGCAGGCCGACGGAATTCCAAACGATTTGATGATGTAAAAAAATACGACAGACAGACATATCGCCTCATCCATGATCAATGGACTCCCATATCGCAGCAGGAGCTGGAAGATATTATTGGTCTCGATTATGATAACTTCAAACGGTCGGTGATTATACCTCAGGGGAAATTCCAGGAATTTATCATGCTCTCAACAAGTGATCGCACAAAAATGATTCGCGAGTTATTTGATCTTAATATGTTTGAATTATCCGATCCTGTTAATGCCCTGCATTCTGTCTGTCAGGCTGAAATTCATAAACTGTCCGGGCAACTCGATGAGTTGAAAATCCCTACTGATGAAACCGTAAAACAAATCAAAAAGAGCATCAAACTAACCACAGACAATCTTAAAGTAATTATTAAAACTATATCAGATAATAATTTATTAATCAATGAATTAAACAATATTAAAAAGCTTTTTGATTCGCTTTCTGTTTTAAAAATAAAACATAGCGAACTTATGGCTCGCAACGATGAGATCGACAACAAAAAAGCCTTTATACAACGATACGACTCCTGCCATACAACTTTTGCATTTCTTCTTCAGGAGATAAAAAAAACAGAGAATAAAGTAACCTCATTGCAAAAAAGCTTAACGGGCAATAAAGAGAAGCAACGCAATTTTAAAAGCAATTATGACGTGTGTAACAGGAGGCATACTTCATTATTTGATATTTTTCAGTCAAAAGAAACTATAATGCGTGAAGCTGAGTCGGCAGATGCCATTATCAAAATCAGAAAACTAAAACTTGAATACGATAACGACACAGAAAGAATTGCGAAAGCAAAAATATTTGTATCAGAGCTGGAGAAAGAGATCAATGAACGTAAATCATCACTCACCGGGATAAGAAACACAATCAAAATTGAGCAAAACAATCTCCCGTCCATTCAAATGCTAAACAAGGCAGATGCCTGGTTTAACAAATCACAATCATTAACCGAAAGCCTCAACCCCTATAAGGAACAAGTAGAACATAATCAACAGGAAATAAGGGATTTAGAAAACAACATAGCGGTTATTTCTAAAAATTCAGGTATCTCCTCAAACAACCCCGGCAAATCACTACAGGAGGAGATTCAACGTATTGAGAATGCCCTGGAGAAAGCTCAAAACGAATATCAGTATATTCTTACGCAAAAAAAAATCAGTGATCTGGCCACAGATCTGAAGGAAGGCGAGCCCTGTCCGTTGTGTGGTGCTCTCTCCCACCCCGGATACAATACATCTTCTGATTTAGAACAAAAGATTAGGGGATCAAAGGAAACCCTTGAATCTTTAAAAACTGACTCAGAAGCACTAAAAGCATTGCAGATTGAAATAAATGAAGGAAATAAATTAATAACGAGGCTTAAAAATCAAAATCTGGAAGCTCAAAAACGCCTCCGGAGTATACAATCTCAAATCAAACTTCATCATGCGGCTTTCGCATTTGAACCCTGGAACACATCGGAATTATTGCATAAGGCGCAGGAAAGCTATCATAAAAAAGCAGAAAATATCCAACAATTGTCAGACAAAGCGGAGGAATTAACAAATTTAAATGAAGCAGCAAATAATAAACTCCGGAGGGCACAGGAAAAATTAAGTTCCATTGAGACAGCCATCCACGGTTATTCTGCACAGATTGATACCCTTAAACACCAGCATCAATCCTTTTTTCCTAAAGATTATGAATATATGACATACGACGCTCTTTCTATTCACAGTAAAAATTTGAAATCAAAAGTTGAAGGTATCGAAGCCAGATACAGCGAAAGCCAGAGCAAACTAAACCAGTTAAGCTCAGCACTTCATCAAATTGAAGGAGTGATTTCGGAAGAAGAAAAGCAGTTGCATAATATTTCAGAGGAAAAAGAGCAACTAAGGATAAAGCTTGAAGAAGCGTTTTCTGGCAGTGATTTTTCGTCGGTAAGTGAAATTCAACAAATCCTTGATCAGGAAAACAATTATATTAATTACCTTGAGGAGGTAAGACATTACAATGATGAGGTTCTGGTAATAAACAGCAAACTTGAGTTGACAAAAAAGGAAATCGGGGATAAAAAATACGACGAGCAACAGCACGATACACTGATCCGGGATACAACAAGGCTGGAGGATGAAAAAGACCAGTTAAACCAGCTCATTGGCAGACAAAAGATTCAATTGACAACATTTGAGAAGAACATTGAACATGGCAAAGTTTTACATAACACCCTGGAGGCAAAGTCAAAGCGACTTGAGAACCTTTCGTTGTTACGCAGTTTATTCCGTGGAAGTGGCTTTGTAAATTACATCAGTACCGTATATTTAAGCCAGCTTGTGGGTCAGGCCAATGAACGCTTTCAACACCTTACCGGGCAGCATCTGAAACTGGAGCTCGGTGAAAACAATGAATTTCTGGTGCGTGACTTCATGAATGGCGGCAATCTGCGCAGTGTAAAGACCCTCTCCGGAGGCCAAACATTTCAATGTGCTCTGTCGTTAGCCCTTGCATTGTCAGATAGCGTTCAACACCGCAACAGTGCTGACCATAACTTCTTTTTCCTGGATGAAGGTTTTGGCGCTTTGGACAAAGAAGCCATGGAGGTTGTATTCCGCACATTGAAAAACCTACAAAAAGAAAACAGGATTGTAGGTGTTATATCGCATGTTGATGAAATGCAGCAGGAGATAGAAATGAACCTAAACGTTAAAATTAATGAACAAAGGGGATCATTGATTTCATATAGCTGGAAATAATCCAATAATATTGGTTAATAAATCCTTATCCGGGCTGTTGTTTGTTGGCTTGACCAAGTGTACCTTTGCAACAAAGAATATTTTCTATGCGTTTTACACATCCGGAATTTCTTTGGGCTCTGACAGCCATCTCTATACCCATAGTAATACACCTTTTTAATTTCAAAAGGTTTAAAAAAGTGTACTTTACGAATGTCAGGCTGATAAAAGAACTAAGCGAGGAAACCCGCCGCCAGTCCAGATTGCGGCATCTTATAATATTGCTAATCCGTATCTTGATGATAAGTGCTCTGGTAATAGCTTTTGCAGGCCCTTATATACCTGTGGAAGAAGGTCATAACAAATCATCCGGGCGAAAACTTGTTTCCATATATCTCGACAATTCGTATAGCATGGAAATGCGTGATGCTGATAACATCTTGCTGGAGACAGCCAAAAGTATCATTCCGCGGGTTACGGAAACCTATTCCGGAGATGATCTTTTCCGACTTTATACAAACAGTGACAACCCGGCACATCAGCACTTGATGTCTGCAGAAGAATTGATTGCACATTCCGCAGAAGTATCACTTTCGCCTGATATCGTTCAGCTTTCCGAAGTCACAGACCGATTTAAAGAAATCCCTGAAGACGCCCGGTCGATGGATCAGGAGATATACATTCTCTCTGATTTGCAAAAATCATCCGCTGATATTACGAATCTGGTTATTGATTCAACAACGAAGATCCGGATGTTACCCTTTACAGCAGAAAACCACGACAACATATATCCTGATAGCTGCTGGTTTACCTCGCCGGTAAATATTACAGGCCAGGCGCTTAAACTAAAAACCAGGATTCACAACACATCAGGCAAGTCGGTGGAAAAGCAATCGATACAACTTTTCATTGATGGCAAACAAAAGGCAGTTACAACTATCGACATACCTGCAGAGGGATTTGCGATTGCCGAATTTGTTTTTGTGGATCAGATAGCAGGGACAAAAGCTGCAGAAATAAAAATTACAGACTATCCTGTTACCTACGACGATTCGTTTTATTTCACCTATACAACGATTGATAAAATACATGTGCTGGCCATTAATGGCCAGGAAGAAAGCAGGTACCTGAAAACGCTTTTTGAAAACGACAGTATGTTCTTTTACCGCAGCATCTCAGCTGAGTCGATGACTTTGTCTTTTTTAAAAACTTTTGATTTGATAATTCTTAATGAAATCAGCAGTTTGGGAAGTGGATTCACAAATGAGTTACTTGATTTATGTGAAAAAGGAAAAAGTATAGCCATTATACCCGGTCAACCCTCTGAAAAAACATCTCTGGAAAATGCTTTTGGCTATAATTTTGAAGATTACGCAGACACATCAAGAATTCGAATGAATACGCCGGAACTACAATCTGAATTTTACAGAGGTATTTTCAATTCTGAGGATCTAAAGAATAATAAGCTACCATCAAAAACGGATATGCCTTATATAAAAGCCCATCAGGGAGTTATTCTCACATCCCCGGAAATTAGCGAAGAGTTACTGACACTTTCCAATGGGGATATATTTCTTTGGCGAAAACCCGTTGGTTCAGGATGGGTTTATGGTTTTACTTCACCAATGCAGGAGTATGCCGGAAATTTCATTTCCCATGCACTTTTTGTTCCTGTTATGTACAGAATGGCCTTTATCAGCTCTCCCGCCGGTATGGAGTATGTTACCATTGGCGAGGACCAGGGAATTATTGTTAATGAAACACCGGGTATCGATCCAGAAAAAATCGCCATTGTATCAAAGGATAATGATTATCAATTTATTCCGGGAATCGAGACAACAAACAATGCGATCTATTTACATTTTTATGAAAATATAAAAGCTTCCGGATACTATAACATTTTATCCAATGGCAGCCCAATACATAGTTTTGCTGCTAACTACAGTCGTCCGGAAAGTGATTTAATATGCTACACTCCCGGTGAAGCTGAACAACTCATTACGGATAATGATATTGAGGGTATAACAGTACTTAATGCGCCACCCGACAAAATATCGACAACACTTCAGGAGCTCAATGAGGGGCAGAGATTATGGCATTATTTTGTATATTTATGCCTTCTGTTTTTGCTGGCAGAAGGGATACTATTACGCATCTGGAAATAAGCAAAGGAAAACGACGACCTGATGAAAGATAAGAACGAAGAGGCACTGGACAAAACAAATATACAGTCGGAAGACTCAGAAAAGGAACAAATGCAAGGCACCGCAGAAATGACAGATCAGGGCAAGACCCTTCATTTGTCGGGAATGTATGAGAACTGGTTTCTTGATTATGCCTCCTATGTAATTCTGGAACGCGCTGTACCTGCTATCGACGACGGGCTAAAACCCGTTCAGCGGCGTATCATGCATTCAATGTATGAGCTTGACGATGGCAGATACAATAAGGTTGCCAACCTCATCGGGCATACCATGAAATACCATCCCCACGGAGATGCCTCCATTGGTGATGCCATGGTGCAGCTGGGGCAAAAGGATATTCTTATTGACACACAGGGTAACTGGGGTAACATTCTTACCGGCGACAGTGCTGCGGCACCACGTTATATTGAAGCCAGATTATCGAAGTTTGCCAAAGAGGTAGCTTTTAACCCCAAAACAACCGAATGGAAATTATCGTATGACGGGCGAAACAAAGAACCTGTTGCTCTGCCCATTAAATTCCCTCTCCTGCTTGCGCAGGGTGTGGAAGGTATTGCCGTGGGGCTTGCATCGAAAATCCTGCCTCATAATTTCGTCGAATTGCTTCAGGCAAGCATTAAAATTCTTAAAAATGAAGAATATGAAATTTTTCCTGACTTCCCGACAGGTGGATATGCGGATTTTACAAAATACAACGACGGTGTTCGCGGTGGCAAGGTCAGAGTCCGGGCCAAATTAAATAAAGTAGATAAAAAAACGCTTTCAATTTCAGAAATCCCTTTTGGAACCAATACTTCATCACTTATCGAGTCTATCATAGCGGCGAATGATAAAGGGAAAATAAAAATTAAAAAAATTGATGATAATACTGCTGCGGAAGTAGAAATCCTTATCCACCTGGGCTCCAATGTTTCTCCTGATAAAACTATTGATGCGCTATATGCATTTACCAATTGCGAAATGTCGATTTCACCCAATTCCTGCGTCATAAGAAGTGGAAAGCCTTGTTTTATTGGTGTTAGCGAAATTCTGCAACATAATACTGACACTACAGTCAAGCTTCTTAGAATGGAGCTTGAAATACGAAAAAAAGAGTTACAGGAGCAAATTTTATTTAGTTCGTTGGTTAAGATATTCATCGAAAACCGAATCTACCGGAAAATTGAAAAATGTACTACCTGGGATTCAGTAATTCAAACTATTGACGAAGGACTTGAGCCTTTTAAACCTTCATTTTACCGAGATATCACCCGCGATGATATTGTAAAACTCACGGAAATTAAAATCAAGCGGATATCGAAATTCGACGCATTAAAAGCCGATGAGGTCATGAGAGGATATGAAGACGAACTGCAAACGGTCAACCATCATCTTCAAAACCTGATTGATTATGCAATTGCGTACTACGAGCATATTCTTGAAAAATATGGCAAAGGACGTGAACGAAAAACAGAAATTCGCAATTTTGATAATATTGAAGCAACACGTGTTGTCGCCAACAATGCACGCTTGTATGTTAACCGGGAAGAAGGTTTTGCCGGAACATCACTTAAGAAGGATGAATTTGTTTGTGAATGTTCTGATATTGACGATATCATTGTTTTCCGACACGACGGCACATTCAAAGTTGTAAAAGTTGCTGACAAAGTTTATGTGGGAGAAGATATCATTCATATTGATATCTTTCGAAAGAACGATGACAGGACAGTATATAATATGGTTTATGCCGACGGTCGGGGCGGAAATGTAATGGTGAAGCGATTCTCCGTACTTTCAATCACAAGGGATAAAGAGTATAATCTTACTCCGGGAAAGCAAGGTACAAGAGTATTATATTTTACTGCCAATCCTAATGGCGAGGCGGAAGTTATTAAAGTACATCTTCGGCCAAAGCCACGCCTTAAAGTACAAAGTTTCGAGTATGACTTCAGCGAATTGGCAATAAAAGGCCGTAACTCCAAAGGAAACATCCTTTCAAAACATGCTGTCCGGAAAATTAATATCAAGGAAGAAGGCGTATCCACTTTAGGTGCTATTGATATTTGGTATGATGATACTGTGAATCGGATTAATGTTGATGAACGGGGACGACATATTGGTGCTTTTAGCGGTGATGACAAAATAGTCTCGGTACAGAATTCAGGAATATGCAAAATTCACGGGTTTGATGTAAGTACGCATTTTGATGATGATTTGAAATTTATTTTTAAATATATTCCGGAAAAAGCGTATACAATCATCTATTATAATGGAGAAAAAGAGTCCTATTACCTTAAACGATTTACGTTCGACCTTTCTGATAATGATATAAACCTTATTGGTGATCATTCAGAAAGCCGATTAATTCATTTTATTGAAGACAAAGAGCCTCGCATTGCACTTATTCACACACAGAATGAAGATTCACGTGCTGCGGCATACGACGAAATGGTTTTAGGCACCGAATTCATCGATATCAAAAGTGCCAAAGCCAAAGGTAAACGACTGACCACCCATGATTTGGAGGAAATTCTCGTATTACAATCCTGGGATACTGAAGAGGAGGACTCCGGTTCGAAAGAAAATGTAAAGCAAGTTTCAGCGCAAACAGATAACGTTGAAAGCAAGTCAGAAGATGAAAAGAATCAGCCTTCAAAGGAAAAACCCGTGCCATCGGTTGAAACTCCGAAACAGGATAACCTTAAAGATACTATATCCTTTACCATAACCAATGAAAAGGACATAGAGATCACTGATGACGATGACGATGAAGATTCAGATGGCCAGATGACATTATTCTAAAGGAATAGAGTTAAATTTTTACATTCATCAAATGGCCATAATCAAGATCCGGGATAATTTTCATCAACTTTTTTCTTCCGGATCGCTTAAGGCCAAAACCCGCAAGTGATTTTTCGGCATTTTTTGGAGTAAAATAGGCCAGTAAAGCCATATTATCATCACGTAGTTGTACGAAATCTGGCATGCTCTGTGTGCCCTTGACTTTGAGTAAATACATACGACATTTTTTTGATTAGTGTCAGTGTCGTAAATATAATCATTTTTAGTTTATACTTCGTTGTTTATTGAAATAAAAAAGGCCGGAGAATATGTTTCACCGGCCATTACGATATGTTTAGAGGAAATCTATTGTACCTGTAACAGAAATACGATTTTTGTTATCAAATCAACAGGTGCAACTTCACCAGGTTTGTTATAATAAAATTCAATAATCTGCCCTGAAACAGGGATTTGATTCTCTTCAATATATTTCATTGCAAATGCATAGGTATATTCAAGCTCATCATAAGGGCCGGTATGCATAAGTGAAAATACTTTTTGTGCTGCAAACGACATGGGCTCAGTGCCTCCCCGGGCATCTGAAATTTCATTCACGGTAAAACCGGCATAAAACCGATAGGGCTCCTGGTTGGAGGCGGGATCGTCGTAAAACGTGAATGGCATGCCACTAACCGTTAATTTTTGTCTTTGAATCTGACGCATTATTGATCCATACAATTGGTCCATAACCTGGGGCATTTCGGCCATTGAAGCTTCACCACGTGAAACAACAGCATTAAATGCTTCGATGTTTGAGTATTCCACATCATGGTAATAACTACTACGAGTTTCTTTTGCTTCCGTAATATTTTTCAAATTTTCAAGCCCCTTTTCAAAACTCCTTATCATTCCTTTTCCCATCAATGTAAAAACAATACGCTCTACCGGATATGCCAGTTCAGTGGATAGTCCCCAGGTCACTTTTGTTCCGTTATCAACAGGTACAAAGTCCCATGTTACCAATGAGGCTTTATTTGAACCGCCAAAAAAGATGGAATTGTAAATTTTCTTCCCCAGTATTACTGAATCCACGCGCATCATCCCAGTGCCGATTACTTCTCCGTTCCAATGGTATTCTGAACCAATAAAATCATTTTCCCATTCAGTCGTAATTGAAACCTCGGCAGTGGGTTCTGTCTCCACCCAGGGATCCCATTGGGCTCTGTTCTCAAAACCGGCTACCGACTGGTATAACATCATAGCTGGTTGGTTAATAACTGTTGAGGCTTCACCATAATAAGTTTTGGGTATTATGGCACCCCAGATAAGGATTATCGCAGCAAGAACTACAACAACTCCCAATATCCATTTAAGTGCTTTCATAGTAATTCGTTAATGATTAGATATTAAACAATGTGATCACCTAAATATACACATTTATTTTAATCACTTGCTATGGATAAACAAAAACGCCATAGATTTGTTTTTTTTTGCAAAACCAGACAACATGAAATTTAATACACCTTTGGTAGCCGGAAAACTAATAAAACGGTATAAACGTTTCCTCACTGATGTAGAACTTGAAGATGGGAGTATTGTTACTGCACATTGTACCAATTCCGGCAGCATGAAGAGCTGTCTTGAACCCGGCGCAAACGTTTATTTATCCCCGGTTAATGACCCAAAGAGAAAGACAAAATTCACATGGGAAATGATAGAAATCAACGATAACTGGGTTGGCATCAATACATCGAATCCCAATACGCTGGCATTTGAAGCAATAAAGGGTGGATTAATAGAAAAACTAAGGGGGTATACTACTGTAAAGCGGGAAGTAAAGTATGGCGACAGCCGTTTTGATGTATATGCTGAAAATGAGAAGGAGAAATGCTTTATTGAAGTAAAGAATGTCACATGGAAAGAGGGTAATTACGCATTGTTTCCTGATGCCGTTACATCAAGGGGGTTGAAACATCTCAAAACACTTCAAAAAGTCAAAACCGAAGGATATCGTGCCGTGATGCTTTACATCATTCAACGTTGTGATGTAAAATATTTTGATGCTGCCCATGACCTAGACCCGGATTATTCGAATGAACTGTATACAGCATATGAAAACGGTGTTGAGGTGATTCCTATTATGGCACACGTAACACCACAGGATATTACCATAGGCGAAGTGATACCATGGATAAACCAAAAAAGCCGGCATTAACACCGGCTTTTGTAATCGGATATCTTATTTTTATACCAATCCTGAGAAACCCATAAAAGCAAGAGCAAGGATGCCTGCAGTAACCAGAGCTATAGGCACACCTCGCATTCCTTTGGGTACTTCCATATTATCAAGGTGTTCGCGTATTCCTGCAAAAATAATCAGAGCAAGGCCAAAACCAATGGCGTTGGCAACAGCGAAAACTACTCCCTGACCAAGGTTCAGGTCTTTTTGTATTGTCAGAAGAGCCACGCCAAGAACGGCACAGTTGGTGGTAATCAGGGGCAGGAATATACCCAGCGCCTGATAGAGTGAAGGGCTGGCTTTTTTCAGCACAATTTCCACCATTTGCACCAGAGATGCAATTACCAGGATAAAAGAGATTGTTTGCAGAAACTGAAGATTCAGCGGGTCAAGGACATATTGTTGGATTAACCATGTTACAATAGTTGCAAGTGTCATAACAAAAAGTACTGCACCGGCCATCCCTGCAGAGGTTTGCACTTTTTTGGAAACACCCAGGAAAGGACATATCCCCAGAAACTGTGCCAGTACGATATTATTTACAAAAACCGCAGATATAAGTATGATCAAATATTCTTTCATAACAAAAACGTTTTAGGGGTTAAGCATCTTTTTTAGTAATCCTGTTCATAAGGGCTATTAGATATCCCAATGCCAGGAATGCACCCGGAGCAAGAACAAAAACAAGCATTCCGTCACCGGCAAGAAATTTTTGTCCAAAGATAGAACCACTTCCAAGCATTTCACGTACGGCACCTAAAAGGGTTAAGGCAAAGGCAAAGCCAAGGCCCATTCCAAATCCATCGATAATCGATGAACCAATATTGTTTTTGGATGCAAAGGCCTCTGCTCTTCCCAGAACGATACAGTTCACAACAATAAGCGGAATAAAGAGTCCCA
Organism: uncultured Bacteroidales bacterium; assembly: GCA_964594665.1. Lineage (GTDB taxonomy): Bacteria > Bacteroidota > Bacteroidia > Bacteroidales > BM520 > BM520. The sequence goes on along the minus strand of CAZQNY010000001.1, from coordinate 18,041 downwards.
GCTGTGCATGCAATGAAGGCACATAAGCTGCTAATGCCAGGTCTACTATTGTTACGAATGAAGCGATAATCACAATAAATACAGGAATACGGACTTTGTCGGGAACAAGGTTTTTTACCAGTGAAATTACAAGATTGGACATCACCAGTACAAAGGTTGTTGCCAGGCCCATACCCAAACCATTAATGGCCGAAGTTGTGACCCCCAGCGTGGGACACATTCCCAAAAGGAGAACAAATACAGGATTTTCTTTTATAAATCCTTTGGTGAAATTTTTCCATTGACTCATTGGTTACCTCCTTCCGCTACAAAAGCCTTAAACGCACGTTCAGTGGCATCGCAAAAAGCTCTTGAACTTATTGTTGCAGCTGTGATGGCATCCACATCACCACCGTCTTTTGTTACGCTGAGTTTAAAATCTGCCGGGTTTTTACCCATAAATTGTTTTGTAAAATCCGATTTTGCCGGATCCATTTTATCTCCCAATCCGGGGGTTTCTTTATGTTCCAGTACGGCAGTATTGAATATATTACCGTCAGGAGTAAATCCTACCATGATAGATATTCTGCCGGAGAAACCATTATCTGTATAGGTCTTCACTGCTGTACCTACAACCTGACCGCCTTTTTTGGCGATATAAAAAGTCAGCGGATCTTTTCCCTCAGCAGGCATCACCTCTGTTTCGGTATATTCATCAAATTCAGGGACGACATTCTCTATTGCAGTCTTTAGTTTCAGTGCTTTAGCCTCTTCGATGGGTTCTTTTGTTGCAGAGTAGACTGCACCAAGAGCCAGGGCTGCGATACCGGTTACCAAAAAGAGCACCAGTACCATATTAATAAATGTTGATTCTAATTTTTTAGCCATTTTTAACTACCTCCCCAAAAAGTTTAGGTTTAAAAGCTCTGTCGATAAGTGGCACAAAAGCATTCATAATAAGAATTGCAAAAGAGACACCCTCGGGATATGCGCCCCAGATACGAATAAGAATAGTCAGGATACCACAACCGGCGCCAAAAACAAGCTGCCCTCCCCTGCTCATAGGTGAAGAGACCATATCTGTTGCCATAAAGATAGCGCCGAGAAGCATACCACCAGTAATGAGATGGAACAGTGGGTCGGCATACTGGGTAGGATCCACGAGCCAAAAGATGCCGGAGAGCACAGCAGCAGATCCCAGGAATGCCACAGGGATTTCCCAGGTGATAATTTTCTTATACAACATAAAAGCGCCACCAAGCAACAATGCTATAGCAGAAATTTCTCCCAGCGAACCGCCCATGCTACCCATAAGGTAATCAAGATATTCAGGATGTGGCATTACACCTTGTTCGGCAAGGTGACCCAGCGGTGTGGGGCCTGTTACCGAGTCGAGCAGCGACTGATCCACGCCATTGAAGAACAAATGTGAACGTGCTGCTACTGCTTTTGGCCAGGTAGTCATCTGTACAGGGAAGGAAACCAAAAGGAAAACCCTTCCCACCAAAGCAGGGTTAAAGATGTTTTTTCCTAACCCACCGAACGACATTTTACCAATGCCTATCGCAACCAGGGCACCAATAATAATCATATACCATGGCAGGCTGCTGGGTACATTTAAGGCAAGCAGAACACCTGTTAATAATGCGGAATAGTCACCAAGTGTGCTTTTTCCTTTGATAAGATACTTCTGGATAAGGAACTCAAAAAGCAGGGATGCTGCAATAGCAATAACCAAAACTTTCAGAGCACCGAGGCCATAGAAGTACAGAGAAACCAGCACGGCAGGAATCAATGCAATATTGACACCGAGCATGATTTTTGATACTGATTGCTCTCCATGAACATGTGGAGAACCACTGACTTTAAGTAAACTCATATCTTATTTTTTACCTCTGTTTCGAATTATTTGACCAACGGTTTGTTTACCTAACCGCATATAATCGAGCAATGGGCGAGCAGAAGGACAAGCAAACTGACATGAGCCGCACTCGATACAGTCCATAACATGTGCTTTTTCGGCTTCTTCCCATTTTTGATGACGAGCCATAAGAGAAATATGGAAAGGTTCAAGACCCATGGGGCATGCATGAACACATTTCCCACAACGGATACAGGTAAGTGGTTCGGGCCGTACGCTTTCCGCTTTTTTCATCAATAATATTCCGGATGAACCCTTTGAAACCGGTATATCTGTACTGGTAATTGCTTTACCCATCATGGGGCCGCCATTAATAATTTTTCCTGTATCCTCAGGAAGTCCACCGGCTTTTTCAAGAAGCTCTGATATGGGCGTTCCCACACGTGTCAGGAAGTTTGATGGTTTATCAACTGATTTTCCTGTTACGGTTACAACACGTTCGAATAAGGGTTTATTTTTTTGTACGGCTTCATATACCGCCAGGGCAGTACCAGAATTATTCACCACAGCACCTACTTCAATAGGTAGTCGACCGCTGGGGACTTCACGGTTTATCAAAGCCTTGATAAGCTGTTTTTCAGCACCCTGGGGATATTTTACTTTAAGCGGATGGATGGTAATTCCCGGAAAATCTTTCGAAAGTTTTGTCAGATGAGCAATGGCATCAGGTTTATTGTTCTCGATACCCACCATTGCTTTGTTAATATCCAGTGCTTTCATAAGAATAGAGATACCAATAAGCATCTCTTCTCCTCTTTCGAGCATTACCCGGTGGTCGGAAGTAAGGTAAGGTTCACATTCCACACCATTTATCAGCAGGACATCGCACTTTTTACCTTCCGGAACCATAAGTTTTACATGAGAAGGGAAAGTGGCACCACCAAGGCCAACGACCCCCATATCTTTTATGCGGGCAATAATTTCCTCTTTCGACAATTTAATATCTCTGACAATATCCGGAGTGCGGTCAATTGATTCTTCCCACTCATCGCCATCAACATCAACGATAACCATTTGGCGTTTATATCCGGAGGTATCGATCCAGTTGTCGAGTTTTACCACTTTCCCAGAAACAGAAGAGTGGACATTTGCAGAAATGAAAGCTTCACCTTTCGCGATCAGGGTACCAACTTTTATCATATCACCACGTTTAACAACGGGTTTTGCGGGAACGCCAAGATGTTGGGAAACGGGGATATAAGCTTTTTTTGGTATTGGCATCACCTCAACAGGTGCATTCGCGGCGATTTTATTTTCTGCGGGATGTACTCCGCCTTTAGCAAATGTTTTCAAGGTGTTATTTTTTTATGTTTACAATCATTTTTTCATAACTAGTTAAGCAGAAGCTTCTTCTGTTTTGGGAACTTTGGGTTTCCTGGGAGGAAAGTTCAGTTCATGAATGGCACCTGTGGGGCACTCAGCCACGCATTTACGGCAGAGTTTACACTTCTCAAAGTCAATATATGCCAGGTTATTTTTAAGCGTAATAGCTTCAAAGGGACATATTTTGACACATTTCCCACAACCGATACAGGCGACACTACAGTTTTTCTTTGCAGGGGCACCTTTTTCAGTATTCACACAGGACACAAAGATGCGACGGTCTTTTTTACCTTTTTTGCGCAGTTCGATAATGTTTCTTGGGCATGCTTTAACACATGCGCCACATGCGACACATTTATCATCACTAACAACCGGCAGGCCGGTTTCTTCATCAATGTAGATCGCATCGAAGGCACATGAGGCCACGCAATCGCCAAGGCCAAGACAACCGTTGGGGCATCCACTCTCGCCGGCATACAGGCTATGAGCAAAAGCACAACTTGCAGGGCCGTCAAAGTCAACTTTCCCCTCTGCATTGGCTTTGGAACCATTGCAGCGCACCACGGCGATCATTGGCTCCGATTCCTCTACCACAAGGCCGAGGGCATCACCAATTTGCGACATCACTTCGGCACCACCGACAGGACAATTAAACCCTTCCAGGCTTTCTTTTTTTACAATGGCTTCGGCCAGGCTACGGCAGCCGGCAAAGCCACAGCCACCACAATTGGCGCCGGGAAGGATGTCATCGACAACATCAATCCGGGGATCTTCTACTACCTTGAACTTTTGCGCAATGAAATAGAGAATTACGGCAGCGGCAACTCCTATTGCTCCTAACGATACTACCGCGTAAAGAATCACATTATTCACAATAATCAATTTTTTGGTATTGTTTTGATGGAATCACAAAATTATAAAACCTGATGAATGAAGCATTATCAGATTTAAGTTAATTTATTAATCCGTAAAAACCTAAAAAACAGGCACTTAACAAATTTAAATATGGGTATAAAAAAAATCAGCACCCTAAAGATGCTGATTATCAATTTTTTATATCTATTATTTAGAAGAAGTCTAAATTTAATCTCTCGTTCGTAATACTACTTCACAATGAGCTTTTCATTGAAAACACTATCACCACTGCGAACAGAAAGAATATAAATACCTGCAGGCAAGTCTTTAAAATCATAGAATAATGTACGCGATTCAAAAGCGTCAAGCCTACTTATAAATACCTCTTTACCACGAGGATCAATAATCTGAATATTTACTTCCTTTTTTTGCGGTAAAACAGATACATTAAGCATATCTGTAACAGGGTTGGGTGTTGCAGAATATAACATTTCAGCATTAAATTCTGTTTGACCAACACAGTTATCAAAAGTGATTTTCTTTTTGTCGTTATGCGACTCGAGGCAAGGGGCAATGGCATAAGCAAACAGACGTAACTGCACATCGCCGTCAGCGATATCCTCTTCACCCGGGTAATAAATTGCATTTAACGATGTTGGGTCATCGAAATAGCCATCGCCTTCGGTAGTCCATTCCGAAGAGCTGGCTTTTTCAATGGTACCATGAAGCTGCACGACATCATTATTACACACAGTCGTATCCACCCCTGCAAAAGCACGTGGTAAATCCTGGATGTATAGGAACATGGAATCTGCCACCTGCCCGGTACTGCCATAACCTGTTGCATAAACAGAGAGGGTAACCTGACCATTATCAATATCGCCGCTACCTCTCATATAATCGGTATGTAAAACCTCACCGGAAGGCAGGAAACGGCCATCACCGGAAGTTTCCCAGTATATGGATGAAAAGTACTTACCTGTAGCAGCCTGCGTATCATAAATTTTGTTGGAACAAATCGTTGTATCCGGGCCGGCATTAACTTCAGGTGCCTTTGGAGGGCTAAAGGTAAATGAAATAACACGTGTTTTCCAGCTATTGGTCATATATTCATTGGTATGCCAGAAAACTGAATCATTAGCAGGGTCTACAGAGGTATTGCTATAATCACCCCATCTGCTGATATTTGTTTGGGATCCGCTTCCGGGCATTGCATCCACTTCACCAAAGGTCATTTCTCCCAGCGGGTCTTCAGCAGCACGGCCAGTATACCTTATCGATGGATATACGTCAGCACTTGAAACTGTATATCCCAGGGCTATATCACCATTCGCATTCATGGCAATACTTCCCATCCATCTGTTAAGTCCATCTCCCGGGGCATAAGTACCTTCCTGATATAATTCCCATTGGGCGTCAGTTTTCCGCAATTCATACCACCGGATACCGGCAACGCCACCGGATTTCACGGTGTGGTTAAGCACCATTGCCTGGTGGTCGCCCATATTACGGTATTGCATGCGGTACATAATCATGCTTGAGAGGGCATCGAGTTCCTGGCTGGTATTGGGCTGTGTAATTCCCCACACATTACTATTATAATAGGTAACAGGGATACTATATTGCAAATCAAAAGTTGTATTATCAGGATTTTCCCAGTCAACAGAAAATTCATACACGTCAAGGTCGTTGTTATCACCTTTTACGACAAAAACACCGGGTTCACCTTCCGGAGGTGCAATACCATCACAATCGGCGGGTTGCATTGAGAACCCCACCCATGAATTAAGCTCAAAATAGGCCATCTGAGCATCCGGATCACCTTCCAGCATAGCTTCCCGCTCATAGGCGTGGGCGCCAATACCAACGAAACCACCGTTAAAGTTATTGGTTGTCATATAGTAGGCATCACTCCAAACACCAAGTTTGGGATAATCAACGAAAACGTCATATTCAAAGGCGTAGCGATACCACTCGCCCATGGGATCAGGTGTAGCAGAAACAGCCACAAGCTCATAATACTTTCCATTCCCCACATTAACAGCAAACTGACTTGCTACCCAGCGGTCGGCCATATCATCATACAAAACAATCGGGTCGCCATCGTTGGTACCAGTCCAGGGGCCAACAAAACCCTGCCACAGGGTACTGTTATCTACCGGACCATAAAGTAGATTCCCCTCTTTGTCCCAAACGGCGAACGAAAGATTAATCATTTGGACATAATGGTCAGGACCCACATCACCATCGGTATCAGGAGGATATACACCATTCACGTTACCAATACCCTGAATACTCAGCTCCGGGCCGCGGGTTTGTTTTGATCCGTCATTCATTTGCAAAGTAGGGTCGTATGTGGGGGCAAGCATTCCTTCCTGATTATTTTCAAAACTCATTTCTACAGAAGGGTTTTTTATAATCATATCTTTCCAGGCACGCTCCCGGTAATGAGGTGCGATAGCTTTCATGCTACGCAATTCCGGAGTCTTATCAAAATGATAAGCCTTGGAAATAATCTTATTCTTCACCACGTTGTCCTGTGCATAACTACCAATACTGATTACCAAAAACAGCATCAGCAGCATTCTCATTTTCTCTTTCATAATCAAATTAATATAAATACCTGTGTTAAATACCCTGTTAATATTCAAATTCTTACATATATAAACGCTATTCACCGATAAATGGTTCCAGATGAAAGGAAAATTTCTTTTTAAACTGTGGCTGCAAATGCTTAAGAACCAAATAATACGGTATCAATGAACCCAAGGCGGCCATAGCAGCTATGCCTTCATTCTCAAGAGTTAACAGCAGTGTGAACAGCACAATAAAAACAATCAGGAAAGGTAAGATATAGCCCCAGAACACTGCTTTTACGCCTGAAGAAGAATGCATGGTAACATTCACTTTATCACCAACATTCAGTGAATTATTTTCTTTGCGAGGAACAGTAACCAATTTCTCCTGCATATCTGCGAGGCCACAAACACCTTTCGCATGACAAGCGGCACAGGCTGATTTTGATAGTATTATTACGGTTATTTGTTCATCCTCAATGGATTGCACAACACCCTCATGCTTTATCTGATCATCGTTTTTCATTACCTTACTTTGATAGAACCCATAAAATAAAAAAAGTTTCCTGCTATTTGGGTGAAGTCATGGTAACAGGGATAATTCTGCCATTCATAATTCCCGGAGCCATCTGGCTGAAATCGAGAATAAATGCAGCCATTTGTTCAGGAGTAACCGTTGCTTTATACCCCGGGAATGCGGTATTCAGCATTTCTGTATCCACCGCTCCGGGGCACAAACAGTTTACAGTAATACCCTTATTACCCCATTCTGCTGCCATGGATTCAGACAGCACAGCCACAGCCCCTTTTGTTGCAGAATAAAGCCCCAGCCCCGGAAATTTATCACTACCCTGAAAACCGCCCATACTACTGATATTTATAATCTGAGAACCTTTGGGCATGCGGGGAAGCAATGTTTTGGAAAGCATAAATACAGCCCGGGTATTAACAGCATACATTGCATCAAAATCTGCTGATGACATCTCTGTTAAAGGCTTGTTAATCAACAATCCGGCATTATTAATCAGCAAATCGTATTTATTGGCTATATCAAAAATTTCATGGGAAAGGGCATAATAATCTCCCTCAGCGAGATCAAAAGCGATCGTGTAGATACGGGCATTGGGATTTTCCATTTTCACATCCTGTTCCAATGCCGAAAGTTTGTCTTTACTTCTGGCAATAGCCACCACAAGATTATCCTGATTTAAGGCTGCCTGACGAGCTGTTTGATAACCGATACCACTACTGGCACCACTTATAACGATATTCATATTATTTATCCTCCTTTTCTTCAATAAGTACTTCACCAACAATGTGTAACGTCACCTGAGGTTGTGACGGATCATTGGAAACAACGGTAATTTTGCTATCTTGTTTACCTCTTTTGTGGCCACTACGGAACTCAAAGCTTAAAACTGCACTTTCACCGGGTTTAAGGGTATCCTGCGATGTTTTTGTATGAGTACATCCACATCCGGCTTTTACATTTCGGATAATCAGATCTGATTTGCCCGTATTACTAAATTTAAATTCATCCTCATAAACGCCCATTTGTGGCATTTCACCAAATTCAGATACGGTTTTGATAAACTCAATTTTCGGAGCCTTCTCCATCATTGATTCAGTGATATTGGAAAAATCCTCCTTTATATTGGGGCTTACCAGAATCCTGTAAGGTCTTTCGGTGGCAAATGGTGAATCAATAAAGAAATAATTGATGCTCGGTCCGTATTTGCCATTTTTCTCTGTGTCGAGCGTCACTTTTGCAATAGCCTCAGTACGGGGAGGAATAACAGCAGGCTCAAATGTCACTGAATATCCCGCAGGAAGATCGTCTGTAGTCAGGGTTGCTTCCTGATCAGAAGAATTATACAGGTATATATTCTCTGTTTTCACATCCCCCATCATAATGGGTTGAAAATTCATACCAATAGAATGAAACCAGATCTTTCCTTTTTGAATGTGATAGTAGCGTTCAACAGAGATATCGGCTTTCCGCTGAGCAAACAGCGACAGAGCAAACAACATTGAAATGGATAGAAAGAGTATTTTTTTCATAATCATTTAAATTTTAGAGATAATCCGTATGATCAGTATTGATTTTTGTGAATGGAGCTACCGCCCGGTGATAGATACCATGTATCCAGGCAATAGCCATTCCATAATTTGTTACGGGGATTCCTGCATCCACAGCAGGTTTAAGGCGGTTAAGTACTTGTTTACGGGTTAGCACACATCCTCCGCACTGGATAACGATGGCATACTCGTGAATATCACGGGGCAGATCACTAAGGCCGGAGACTACTTCATAAATCAGATTTTTACCGGTATAAGCCGACAGCCATCGTGGTATTTTTACTCTGCCAATATCATCACAGCTCACATGATGTGTACACGATTCCAGTATTAGTACCCTGTCGCCGTCCTGCAGATCAGCCAATTTGGGGGTTCCTTTGAGGTAGTTGTCAAAATCACCTTTTTGTCTGGCAAGAATAATGCTAAAGCTTGTCAGCGGAATATCTGCAGGGATACTGGCATCGGCTTTCAGGAATATCTGGCTGTCGGTAATAGCCAGTGCCGGCCGCGGGCGCATTTTATCGATAACCATATCCACTTCGCGCTCTTTGCAAACAACACTTACGCAGTCGTTGTCGAGAGCATCGCGGATGGTTTGTACCTGAGGCAGTATCAACCGCCCTTCAGGTGCTTCAATATCGATAGGTGTAATCAGAAGCACGATATCGCCATATTTTACAACATCCCCAATCAGCGAAGTGCTTTTATAGGCCGATTCGGGAATAAGCTTCTGCATAATATTCACAACCCCGGCAACATCGGGACGCGATACGGTGCTAAAAGGTATTAACAGCACGTTTAACTCCTTTGTGATTTCATTCACAAAAGCTTCATTTACAGGTTTTTCATCGTTTTTATTTGCAAGAATAAAATAAGGAACCGCATAGTGATTAAATTTCTCCACAAGATTTCGTTCTTCATCAGAAAAACGATTATCAGTAATCACCAGAATAGCAAGATCGATGGTGTTAAGTACTTTTAAAGATGCTGCAATACGTTTTTTTCCCAGCTCCCCTGTATCATCAATGCCTGCGGTATCCACGAGAATACAAGGTCCCAGTCCGGGAATTTCAATAGATTTCTTCACCGGGTCGGTAGTTGTACCGGCAAAATCTGAGACAATGGCAATATCCTGACCGGCAAGAACATTTATCAGGCTGCTCTTGCCATTATTCCTTCTGCCAAAAATACCAATATGCGGTTTAGCATCTTTTCCCTTTGCCATATTACTTCTTATGTTTTAGAAGATCATTGATTGTAAACCCTGCCTGCAATAATTTTTCCGGTTTCATGATTTCCTTTAAAAAATCATCATCCACCAGATTTAACTCTTTATTTGCCTGAAAAACATCCAGGTTTTCACTATTCATTTTTTCTGCCAGTCTGGCAGCGCTATGATATCCAATAACCGGATTCAGTGCTGTTACCACCGATGGAGAGTGATACACCTGGGCAACACTGGCTTTTTCATCAACAACCAGGCCACAGACAAGTTTTCCGGCTGCGCTGTTACATGCATCAATTAGTAAGTCAAGACTATCGAGGAATGCATGTCCCATTAAGGGGAGATAAGCATTTAGTTCAAGGCATCCCTTAGCGGCAAGGTCAGTAATAAGCATATCATTGGCATAAACTTTCCGTGCGCAGGAGATGACATACTCCGGAATCACAGGGTTTACCTTCCCTGGCATCACGGTGCTGCCCATCTGCACAGCAGGGATGGAAAGGGTTTTCCCTGCCACTATATCCGAGGCAAGCAGTCTGAGGTCGCCGACCATTTTTTCCATGTTCACGGCGAAAGCTTTGAGAATGGCATGAGCCTCCACCAGGTCGTCGTGATTTGCCGTAGTATCAGCGAGGTTCTCTCCGCGTGTAACAGGAAGCCCGGTAAGCCGCTGAAGATGAGAAGTAACTTCCATGAAATAGTACCTTGGAACTGCCACGGCAGTACCGGTAGCACTTCCGCCAAGGTTAATGACCTTAATACGCTCAAAGGCTTTTGATACCCTCCACCAGTCACGCGACAAGGCATCGCTGTAGCTGCTAAACAGGCGGCCCCAGGATCCGGGCACTGCTACCTGCATCTGTGTATACGACAGACGAAGCACATTACGATACTTGTTTTCTTTCTCCTCTACAGCATGACGCAAATCATTAATCGCTTTTTCCAGGTCCTTCAACCGACGCAACAAAGCAACATGCAAAGCAGCAGGCATCACATCATTGGTCGACTGAAAAATATTTGCATCTTCCAGCGGATCAATGATATCATAGGCACCCAAAGGTTTATTCATACTTGCCAGCGCCATATTGGTAAGTATTTCGTTCACATTCATATGTTGGCTTGTGCCTGCGCCACCTGTTATTGCCGGAACGATAAAATGGTCATATCCCATGCCCTTTGCCATGTTTATTGCCGCTTCCTTAAGAGCATCCAAAACAACCGTATCCGGCAAACGGAAAGCAAATTCCTCATTATCATACTTTTCCTGCAGCGCATTACCAAAGCGCTCAATGGTATTGTAAGCCGCAAGTTTAACAACGCCACAGGCCCTGTACCATTCGGGGTGGAAAGGCTCTCTGCCCGGGAAATTTTCCTTTGCCCGCAAGGAATGAATGCCATAAAAAGCATTTTCAGGTATTTGCTTTTTCCCTATGCTGTCATTTTCTGTTCTGAAAGCGTCCATTTGTTTTCTTTCTATTAAAATACAAAACGAAAGCGCGAATGTTTACTTTTATTAACGTAATTTTTCAATTTCAGCAATTACTCCCTTTGCTAACTTTTCGGCTTCTTCCGCAGATGCACCTTCTGAATATATCCGGATAATTGGTTCTGTATTACTTTTTCTCAGATGAATCCATCCTTCAGGGAAATTTACTTTCACGCCGTCAATAGTTATTGGCGCGTATTCTTCATAAACTGTTTTTATTTTTTCCAATAACAGATCAACATCCATAGATTCATCCAGAAAAATTTTATTTTTTGAGATATAATATTCAGGATATTCCTCTTTCAACTCTGAGAGCTTACAATTTTTTTCTGAAAGCAGCGATAAAATCAGCGCAACGCCTACCAGTGAGTCGCGACCATAGTGCAGGTCAGGCAAAATCACACCACCATTTCCTTCACCACCGATAACTGCATTGGTATCCTTCATTGTTTTCACCACATTGACCTCCCCTACTGCTGATGCGTTATATTCACCTCCGTATTTTTCGGTAAGGTCAGCGAGTGCGCGCGATGAAGAAAGGTTTGATACTGTATTTCCGGGTGTTTTCGAGAGGATATAATCAGCACAAGCCACAAGAGTATATTCTTCGCCGAACAGTTCACCGTTTTCATTCACCAGCGCCAGGCGGTCCACGTCAGGGTCAACAACAATACCCAGATCAGCATCGCTTTCAGCTACTTTGCTGCAAATTTCCGTCAGGTGCGCAGCTATCGGTTCGGGATTATGGGCAAAATACCCGTTAGGAGTACCGTTCAGGACTGTGATTTTTGATACCCCAAGGGCTCTTAAAAGATTTGGTATTGCGGTGCCGCCAGTACTGTTAATTCCATCCACAACAACATGGTAATCTTTTGCTTTTATGGCAGCAGGCCTGGTGGCTTCCAATTCGAGTATTTTTTGAATATGATAATCAACACCATCATTAACATACTTTACAGTTCCAATGGCATCAATTGCTGAAAAATGAAGCTTTTCCTCCGATAAATCCAGTACGTTCTCACCCTGTCCGGCATTCAGAAATTCGCCTGTGTTATTGAGCAGTTTCAGAGCATTCCATTGTTTTGGATTGTGGCTGGCAGTAAGAATAATGCCACCGTCCGCTTTAAAGCGTGTCACATTCATCTCTACTGTCGGTGTTGTCGATAAACCAAGGTCTAAAACATTTGCCCCCATTGACTGCAACGTACCGACCACAATGCTATTAACCATGGAACCTGAAATCCGTCCATCACGGCCAACCACAATAAGGGGTTTCGCCTTCCTGCATCGTTGTTTGATATACAGGACAAAAGCCGAAGAAAATTTCACAAGATCAACAGGCGTTAATGCATCTCCCGAATCACCGCCAATGGTACCACGAATTCCGGAAATAGATTTGATTAAGGTCATAATAGTATTTTTTGCAAACTTAATGAATTTCATGGTTAAAATGCTATGTTTTCATTGGCTGTAAGTGGAGAAAAGCGAGGTTAACAGATGGTTAATAAATAAAATGGTACAGATGCTGTCTTTTTTCTATTTTTGCTCATTATTAAATAACATTTATGAGAAACCCTTTTGAATTTGGTGATGAGAAATATGTCCGTGGTCTGGTAGGTCGTTATGAGACGCTGCGCAAAGAGAATGGCGGACATTTTTTTGATGTTGAGGAGTTTGAGGATATCATAAACTACTATCTTACCAAAAATAAAATTGCAAGTGCCTGGGAGGTTGTGGAGAAGGCTATGGCAATATATCCTGCCAATGTAACTCTTTTGATAAAAAAAGCATTGGTATATATTAATAAAGACGAGAAAAAAAAGGCACTAAAAACTCTTGGTGAAATCACTGACATTGACCCCGGGAACAGTGAAGCTCATTTACTTACAGGTGATATGTTTTCGCAGCAGAAATTGTATCTTAAAGCTATTGAGAGTTATAAAAAGGCCATCCCCGGTTCCGATGAGCCTGGTGATATACATACCAATATCGCTTATGAATATGAGAATATTGGTGAATATGACAAGGCACTGGAGCATTTAACAATAGCCATTGACCTTGACTATGACGCAGAAAATCTTCTCTTTGAAGTGGCGTTTTGTTTTGAGTTAATGGGCAATAACGAGCAGGCAATTGATTATTTCGATAACTATGTAAACAAAAACCCATATTCTGCCAACGGATGGTTTAATTTGGGGAATATGTACTCTGCGGCCGATGAACATCGTAATGCTATCGAGGCATACGATTATGCCATCGCCATTGAAGAAGATTTTGCTTCTGCCTATTACAACAAGGCAAATGCGTTAATGAATATTGGTGAATTCCAAAAAGCTATTGCTGCATATAAAGAGACCATGTTGTATGAAGACCCTGATATGCTGACCATATACTACATTGGAGAATGTTATATGAATCTGGGCATATACGATAATGCGCTTCAACATTTTAAAAGGGCTCTTGTCAAAGACGAGAACCTGGCTGATGCATGGTTTTCAATGGGCACCATATATGATGAACTTGGCGATTATGATACTGCGCTGAAAAATATGACAAAAGCGTTGAAAATTGAACGCGACAACCCTCAGTACTGGTATTACATCGCGGATACCTATGATAAAACCGATCAGCGGGAAAAAGCTTATGCTGCCTACCGGACAGTTATAGACTTAGAACCTGATAACATCGATGCTTGGCTAAAATTAGCCGATCTGTATCTGCTGGATGAAAAGCCCCATATGGCGATGAGCATTATTACAGAGGCACTGGATGAGAATGCCAGAGATGGTCTTCTTTATGCACGTTTGTTTATATACCAATATAATTGCGGTGATATCAAAGCCGCTGCAGAAACACTACTCCAGGGCCTTAAATACGATCAGTTAACATTTATTATGGAAATCACTGAATATCCGGAAATCATGGAAGACCCTGTAATTTCCGAGATTTTTCATTCTTTTAATAATCTAAAACAACCCCGATGACATACCCCATAACACACATTCCTCAAAGGGATCGCATCCCCAGAGAAAAAGGCATTACCATGGTAATGGACAAAGGCCTGAGCACCCGTGAAGCTCAAGACTTTATCGAAACAGCCGGACACCTGGCTGATTTTATCAAGCTGGGCTTTGGCACCAGTGTAGTAACAAAAAACGTTGCTAAAAAAGTACAGCTTTACAAAGAAGCCGGACTAAAAGTATATGTTGGGGGAACACTGTTTGAAGCCTTTGCCATCCGTAATGATGTTGATGGTTATGTAAAATATATCAATCATCTGGGCCTTAATGCTGTGGAAGTTTCCGATGGTTCCGCCCAGATGGATCACAAAGCCAAGTGCAGGTTTATTGAGCAATTCAGTCAGGACTATACCGTTTTATCGGAAGTAGGCAGTAAGAGTGCTGATGTGGAAATCCCCGAAGACCAATGGATTGAAATGATGCAAACAGAGCTCCGTGCAGGATCGTTTAAGGTTATTGCCGAGGCTCGCGAGAGTGGTACCGTGGGTATTTTTGACAAATCCGGTTCTGCGGATATGCATCTTATCAATGGGCTGGCACAACACATTGATGTAAATAACATTCTTTGGGAAGCACCGCTGAAATCGCAGCAGGCATGGTTTATCAAACATTTTGGTGCACATGTAAACCTGGGAAACATTGCCCCCCACGAACTTATTGCTATGGAAACATTGCGCCTGGGATTGCGTGGTGATACCTTTTTCAGTTTTCTTCCTGATGAATTAAACAAACCTATCGTCTAATGATAAAAAACCATATTGCAACCTTTCTGAAAGGGATTGCCATGGGTGCGGCAAACGTTATCCCCGGGGTCTCGGGAGGAACTATTGCACTTATCACAAATATCTTCGAGCGGCTGATAAATGCCATTAAATCGTTTGACCTGCAAGCAATAAAGCTTCTCTTTACCGGAAAATTCAAAGCCTTTGCCGAGTATGTGGATCTGGGCTTCCTTATCGCTGTTTTTGCAGGCGTGGCTGTAGCTATTCTTAGCCTTGCACGCATCTTTGATTTCCTGTTCACCCATTATCCGGTATATATCTGGGCCTATTTTTTCGGACTGGTAATGGCATCCGTATATTTTGTGGGCAAAACAGTTGAGAAGTGGAATATACCGGTTGTCATCAGCTTTATTGTTGGCGCAGCAATTGCCATATCAATTTCTGTATTAAGCCCTGCAACGGAAAACAGCAGCTTTCTATACCTTATTTTATGTGGAGTAGCGGGAATTTGCTCCATGATATTACCCGGCCTCTCGGGATCGTTTATTCTTTTTATCATGGGTAATTATCAGCTGGTTGTAATTGATGCCGTTAATAATCTCGATTTTAACATATTACTTCCGGTTGTTATTGGTGCTGCAGGAGGTTTACTGGCATTTTCTCATTTACTATCGTGGGTTTTAAAGCGTTACAGAAACCAGACCATAGCCCTTTTAACAGGCTTTATCCTGGGATCGCTGCGTATTTTATGGCCATGGCAACGACCGGAGTATTTGTTAAACGATGCAGGAACACCCATTTTAAAAGATGGCAGTGAAGTTATTGTCAGCTATCAGCAATATCTGCCTGACACACTCTCGTCAGAGGTCTTGCTTGCCATTTTCTGGATTATCATTGGGATTGCTTCTATCGCCATTATTGAGTATTTTGCAGCCAGACAATCAAAATCCGAATCCTGATGGCATTATATGGCTTAACAGGCAAATCATTAAAACACAGCTTTTCGCCCGATTTCTTTAATACTCTTTTTGAAGAACAGGGCTTAAAGCATTCCTATGAGCTTTTCGAACTGCAGGATGTCAGTGAAATAAAAAATCTGATAGCAAAGTATCCTCAATTGAAGGGATTTAATGTAACGATACCTTTTAAGCGTGATATTCTAAACCATCTTGATTATGTCAGCGACGAAGCCCAAAGTGTTGGTGCAGTAAATACTGTAGTAATAAAACGGGAACCTGCAAAAATATTACTTTCCGGATATAACACTGATACATTTGGTTTTGAAAAATCGCTGATGCAGATTAAACCAGGAAGCAAAAATGCGCTGATACTGGGTACAGGAGGTGCTTCCCGAGCTGTAAAATATGTTTTGGAGAAATATAATTATCGGTATACTCTGGTATCACGTAATCCGGTTGCAGGATATTCCATTGGATATAAAGATCTTACTGATACACCTGCCGGCATTTACAATGTCATTATAAACACTACACCGGTGGGGATGTTTCCCGTATCGGATGTCATGCCTCCGATACCTGAAACATTATTCGGCCCTGGTATCACCGTTATTGATCTTATATACAATCCTGAAAAGACTTTATTGTTAGCCAAAGCAGAACAAAGGGGATGCAGATTTGTTAACGGAATGACCATGCTGCACCAACAGGCACTAAAATCATGGGAAATATGGAAATCACAGATTGATTAACTGATTTAAGTTCTTATTTTTGTCAAAAAGAATAAAAAAATCCAAATAAATAAACATCACGAACAAAACGAAGACACTATGAAAAAGGTATTACCATTATTGCTCATTGCATTTATTTTTGTAGCATGTGGCAACCAAAAAGCCAAAGAAGAGACCACAGAAAATTCTGCACCCAAAACAGAAACCGTTGAATTCATTGAAACAGATGTGGTTGATTTTCTGATGAATACTGATCAGCTGATCGGAAAAAACATTCGCATTAAAGGCACTGTGGCACATGTTTGCAAACATGGCGGCAAAAGGCTCTTTCTGATGCATCCTGATACTGAAGACCGTGTAAAGGTTACTGCCGGAGATGACATTCCTGCATTCAAACCTGAAATGGAAGGCAGCGACATTGCTGTTATTGGTGTTGTTGAAGAGTTAAGAGTTACTCCTGAGTACCTCGACAACTGGCAGGCAGAAGTAGAAGCAGGCATGGCAGAGTCGGAGAAAAAGATTCATACCGGTGAAGATGGCCATGAAGAACACGAAGGCGATGCAGAACATGAGCTGGAGCAAATTGCCAATTACAGAACAATGCTTGCAGAGAGCGGCAAAGATCACCTGTCGTTTTATAGTGTTGCCTGTACGCAGGTTGAAGAGATGAAATAATTCTTTATCAGGATATTATAAATATCAAGACGCATGGCAAAAACGCCGTGCGTCTTTTTTTAGTGCAATACCACCATCTTCCTTGTTTTCAATAATATAAAAACACCAATAATTCTGTTGGGGTTTCGTCTTTTCCTTCAATATTCAATATTCTACATTTTTATATCAATATTCAATAAACCAGCTCTACCGAAGAACGATTTACGAATAAGGAAGAAGGAAAAATGAGGGAGGCGGCATTTTCCTCTAAATTCCTTCCTCGTAATTCGTATATCTATATTCAATAAACCAGCTCTACCGAAGAACGATTTACGAATAGAGAAGAAAGAGGAATGAGGGAGGCGGCATTCTCCTCTAAATTCCTTCCTCGTAATTCGTATATCAATATTCAATAAACCAGCTCTACCGAAGAACGATTTACAAATAGAGAAGAAAGAGGAATGAGGGAGGCGGCATTCTCCTCTAAATTCCTTCCTCGTAATTCGTATATCAA